>JANQKA010000852.1 GCA_028281405.1 Hasllibacter sp.
CCCAGTAAAACAAGGGATCACGGTCAGAACGGAAATATTGCACCAATGCCACCAATGAGAGAACATTGTCCGGTTGCGAATTCGACACGTTGGGAATGTCAAATTATTTAAATTTTCTTGGGACATGTCAGTCAATAAATTGTTGCTTGGGGTGGAAGCTGAATTTTTGGAGCTGTTCCGGTTTATCCCCTTTGGTGTGTTCAAAAGCCAAAAAAAGCGTTTCGAGTGCCCTGGAAATCGCTTCCGACTCAACATTGAAATTTGCAACTGGCCTGCGAAGCGAGCGCGATGGAACATTGAAGATCAACTGTGTGATCATTACAAGCCGATGCCCGTTTCACGCAGCACCGGATTGAGTCGGACCATCGGCCGCGCCGGCATTTCGTTGAGAGGGAGAAGAGGCGCGACCACACAAACGCCAATATCTCCCAGCAGTTCGGCCTGAAGGTCCACTACGTATGATGTGGGGAGAAGATACACATCAAATTTTACCATCATAATTCCCGATCAAAATCAAGGTCAATGGGAACCTCGCCATCTTATTCGGTGTGGTCGCCCGACTGCAACGGCACCGGGCGCGTCGGATCTTCTGGTCTTGGGATGGTGCGGGTCCACCCACGGACTCCAGTCGCCCGTGAAGGATCATAGCTGAAAGGATAGCCTTTCTCGGCATTCCAGTTTTTGAAGCACTCGATGGCCTCGGCGTTTTCGCGCCGCCACTGTTCGGCTCGGGATTCCGCCGACCGCCGTTGTGGCCCGGCATCCGGGTCGGAAGATGTTGTACCGTGCTTCTCCTCAGCATCCGGTTCTTCCCTGAACCCGGGGCTTGGAAACTCCGGCGCCTGAGATGGAAGGGACACGAAACCCGAGGTGGGGCAGTCCGAATTCCCCCCGCCGACCTCGGGGGATCTTGTCGGATCGTAGCTGAAAGGATAACCCGCCTCGGCAATCCAGTCATTGAAGCTCCTGATGGTTTCGTCGTTCTCGCTCCTCCATCGATCGACATTGGAGTTCGACGAATCCGGACGGGGCGGGGAATCCGACCTCGGGGGAATGGAACCCTCCCGCACACCGCCATCGGAAGATTCTGGGGAGCGGAGGGAAGACGGACGTCCCATTCGTGACCTTTCTGCGTGTTTGACGTTGATGTGAACGATTGCTCAGGCGATGGCAACGGAAATTTTGGACATTCCCGTATTATTCGAAGAACAATAAAGATTCGCACAATATATGGACAACAGTCCACATGAATGCACAATATAAGCGATCCGATCACGACAATGATACCACACCATGGCGTCCCTCGCGATGCGGGAGACATCATTGTCCCCCTCGTACCGCCTCAAAACGAATCGCCGACCATCATGGCGGTATTCGAATCGGTTCACCGCGGTTCAACCCGACGAGATGTCCGCCCCACGGGGTCATCGCCGCTTGGAACGGAGGATCCGGGAGGCTTGGCCCGCGTTCAGCGGAGGCACGGTCAAGGATCAAGTCTCCGCGATTCGAATCGCCCGGTTCCCGGCGCGGTGGGCGAATCAGTTGATCGTCGCCCGGAACGGATGCCGCTCCGCGGAACATTTTGACGGTGGAGGAGCGAACGTAGGTTCCGTTCCGCATCAATCCCAGGGCCCGTTGACAATCATTTAAAATGTT
>JANQKA010000009.1 GCA_028281405.1 Hasllibacter sp.
GGTTCGATCCAGAAGAATTGCACCAGCCATTTCCAGTACCGGACGTGCAGCGGCTGGCCGAGGCCGAGGGCCTCGCGCATCTTCTGCTTCACCTCGTCGGGCACGGTGAGCGGCACCTGGCTCATCGGGTCGCCGGGGGCGAGTTCGAGAAGCAGGAACACGACAAGGCTGATGAACAGCAGCGTCGGGATCGAGAGCAGAAGGCGTCTGGCGATGTAGTTCAGCATCCGGTCGACCTTGTTGGCGCGGCGGCGGAAAGACGGTTTCGGCGCGCGCCGCCGCGCGAAGGGGGTTCGGGGAAGCGGCCGGGCCCGGCGGCTCCGCCGGTTCCGGCGCCTCCCCGCGGGGGGAGGCGCCGGCGTGGGGCCGCGGCGGTCAACCGCCGATGCGGTACCAGTCGGCCGCGTTCCACAGCTCGGTGTCCCAGACGTTGAGGATCACGCCGCCGAGGCTGTTGGCGTGGGCCGAGAGACGTCCGCGGTGGACCAGGGGGATCATGCCGCCGTTTTCGATGATCATGTCGTTCAGCCTCTTGGCGATCCGGGCGCGGTCCGCGATGTCGGCGGTCGCCTGAAGCTCGGCGTGCAGGGCGTCGTACTCCGGGAGGCAGAAGCGCGCTATGTTCTCGCCCTGCCACTGGCTCGTCGGGGTCGGAGCCTTGTCGCAAAGCCCGTTCCCCAGATATGACTGCGGGTCGGTGCCGTTGAAGGTGTTGGCGTACATCTGAATGTCCGCGTAGAACTTTTGGAACGTGTCCGGGGATCCCGGATCGCCTCCGAAGAACACCGAGGCGTTGATGTTGCGCAGCTCCGTGTCGATGCCGATTTCGGCCCACCACTGTTTGATCAGGGCTTGGAAATCCTGACGCACCGCGTTGGTGGAGGTCTGGTAGAGCAGTTTCATCGGCTTGCCGCCGGCCTCGCGGATCCCGTCGCCGTCGGTGTCCCGGTAGCCCGCCCTGTCGAGCATCGCGTTGGCCGCGGCGATGTCCTGGTTGGCGCAGTCGAAGGTGGTGGAGGCGTAGACCTCGGGAGCGGGCACCCAGTTGCATCCGACCTTGCCCGCCTGACCGTAGCCGATTTCGACCAGAAGCGTGCGGTCGATCGCCAGCGACATCGCTTTGTACACCGCCGGATCGCGGAGGAACGGATGCGGATTGCGCTGCTTGCCGTTCGCCAGCATGGACACCGAGCGCGTGTCGGCGTCCAGGTCCGGGGACGGATTGGTGTTGTTGAGCATGAGGCGCTCGACCAGCGGGCCGAATCCGGCCACCGGGGTGCCCTTGCCGCCCGCCCGCATCTGCTCGATCACGTCGGGGGCGAGCTGCAGGTTCCAGGCGTAGTCGAATTCGCCGGTCTCCATGACGGCGCGTCCCGCCGCGGTCGCGTCGCCGCCGCCCTTGAACAGCACGGTTTGGAAGGCCGGCTTGCCCGGGACGCGGTAGTGCTCGTTGGCCTTGAAGGTGATGACGTCGTTCGGACGGAATTCGGTCACCACGAACGGCCCAGTGCCGATGGGGCCGAAATTCTGCTCGGTGCATTCGGGCGCGGCGGCGCCGAGGCACTGTTCGAATTGGGCCTTCTGCAGAATCGGACTCTCGCCGCCGACGAAGGGGCCGTAGGGAAACGGGGTCGGGCCCTCGAAGGTGACCACGACGGTCCGCGGATCCGGGGTCGCGACCGACGAGACGCCTTCGAACTTCGTCACCTGCGCGCAACCGCCCTCGGGATGGGTGCAGTAGTCGTAGGTGAACTTGACGTCGGCGGAGGTGAACGGGGTGCCGTCCGACCAGGTGAGGCCTCGGGAGATTTTCCACGTGATCCTGGTCAGATCCCGGGACACGCCGCCGTTGGCGACCGTGGGCACCTCGTCCACGAGCCAGGGCACGAGCGTGCCGGTTTCGTCGTAGCGGGCGAGCGGCTCGATCACGAGCGACGACGACTCCACGTCCTTGGTGCCGCCCGAGAGGAACGGATTCAGGATCGACGGAGCCTGCCAGTAAATGATCGAGACGTTGCCGTCTCTGCCACGCTCGCCCTCGTGGTCGGACGCGTGGGCCATGGGAGCGAACGCCGTCGCGGCGGCGCATCCCAGGAGGATTGCCTTGAGTTTCATTCTGTTGGGTTCCCTGTTGCTTCGGTTGTTGGGGGCGGACCGGCGCGTTCGCGCGCGCTCCGGTTCCGGGTATCCGCGTGAAGGTGGCAGTCGACGAAGCGACCCGGCGCAACTTCGCGGAATTCGGGGGCCGTCCCGCGGCAGATGTCCATGACCTTGGGGCAGCGCGTGTGGAAGTTGCAACCCTTCGGAGGATTCGCCGGGGACGGCACGTCTCCCTTGAGGATGACGCGCTCGATGCGGGCCTCCATCGCCGGGTCCGGCTCCGGAACGGCCGAGAGGAGCGCCTCGGTGTACGGGTGGAGCGGTTCGGCGTAGAGCGCGTCCCGGGGCGAGATTTCGACCACCTTGCCCAGATACATGACCGCGACCCGGTCGGCGATGTGGCGCACCATCGACAGGTCGTGGGAAATGAAGAGGTAGGTGAGGCCGAATTTCTCCTGCAGGTCTTCGAGCAGGTTCACCACCTGGGCCTGGATCGACACGTCGAGGGCGGCGATGGGCTCGTCGCAGACGATGAATTTGGGATTGAGCGCGAGGGCGCGGGCGATGCCGATGCGCTGCCGCTGGCCGCCCGAGAATTCGTGGGGATAGCGGTTGGCGAAGTCGCGGTTGAGGCCGACGGCGTCCATCAACTCGTGGACGCGGTCGACGCGCGCTTCCTTCGACAGGTCTCCGTGTTCGACGAGCGGTTCGCCGATGATCGCGGACACGGTCATGCGGGGATTGAGCGACGCCTGGGGATCCTGGAACACCATCTGCATGGCGGGGCGGAATCGGCGCAGCTCAGTTGAGGAAAGGCCCGAGATTTCCACGCCGTCGATTTTGACTCCGCCGCCGGTGAGCTCGAGGAGCCGGAGGATCGCGCGACCGCAGGTTGATTTTCCGCAGCCCGATTCGCCGACGAGTCCGAGTGTTTCGCCGCGGTGGATCGCGAAGGTGACTCCGTCGACCGCCTTCACCTGGCCGATCCGGCGGCGCGTGATTCCGCCGTGGATCGGAAAGTGCACCTTGAGGTCGTTGACCTTCACAAGGGGATCGTTCGCCCGTGGACGCCCCATCAAACCTCCTCCGTCCGCGTTCCGGCACCGCCAAAGGGAATTTTTCCGCCGGGACCGGCCATTCCCGGAGGCCGCCGACGGAATCCGCGCGAGCTTGGCGCCGTCCCGTCTTTCCGCCCTCCCGCTCCCGCGTGGAACGCGTGGATAAGGTTCCACCGCGAGCGGGGGCGGGGGGCCGGAGCCGTCGGAAACATGGATGTGCTTGGCTCCGTCCCGTTCTCCCGTCCGTCCGCGCCCGCGTGGAATAGGTTCCACCGCGAGCGGGGACGGGGAGGCGGCGCCGTCGGAATCATGGATGTGCTTGGCTCCGTCCCGTTTTCCCGTCTTCCCGCGTCCGCGAGGAAAAGGTTCCACCGCGCGCGGGGGCGGGCATCCGGAGCCGTCGGAAACATGGACGGGCGGTCTGAGATCCGATTCCACCGCGCGCGGGGGCGGGGAATTCGATGGCGGTGAGCGCACGGTGCCCGTTCATGATTCCAACGCGCTCGGGAGCGGGGAGTCACCGCCGGGTGGGGTTCGGGAGGATTTTCCGCAACCGGTCGAATTCCGTCCACTGTCCGCTTCGCGGCCTTCGCCGGGACGGATGGCCCGGGGAGTCCACGCGCCGAACCACGTTCGACGCCCCCGGCGCGCCTCGTCGTGCCCTCAAGCATGAACGGGCTCCATCGCGGTCCGGGGCGCGGCCGCGTCCATGTCCCACCAGCAGGCGGCGTCGCGAGACGGGCCCACGGAGACCCGAGGCGGATTCTCCACATCGCAGCGGTGGAACCTGTGGGCGCAGCGGTCGCGGAACGCGCAGGCGGAGGGGGCGGCGTCGAGGATCGGGGGCTGGCCCTGGATGACCCTTAGGCGGGTGGCGCGATCTCCGCGGATGTTCGGAATCGTCTTGAGAAGCGCCTTCGTGTAGGGGTGCCGGGGATCGCGGAAGAGCTCCTTCACCGGAGCCTGTTCGACAATCCGTCCGCCATACATGACGATGACGCGGTCGGCGATGCCGGCGATCACGCCGAGATCGTGGGTGATCCAAATGATCGCCATGCCGAGTTTGCGGCGCAACTCCTTCACCAACTCGAGTATCTGAGCCTGAATCGTGACGTCGAGCGCGGTCGTCGGTTCGTCCGCGATGAGTATCTGCGGATCGCAGGCGAGGGCCATCGCGATCATCACGCGCTGGCGCATGCCGCCCGAGAATTGGTGCGGGTAGTCGTCGAGGCGGCGGCCCGCGTCGGGGATGTGGACCAACTCCATGAGCTCGACGGCGCGGTCCCTGGCCCGCCGCTTCGTCATCCCCATGTGCCGCCGCAGGGGCTCCGTCAGCTGGTGGCCCACTGTGAACACCGGGTTGAGCGAGGTCATCGGATCCTGGAACACGAAGCCGATGCGCGCGCCCCGGATCGCCCTGAGCTCCGCCGGGGACGCCCCGAGGATGTCCCGGCCGTCGAAGCGCACCGTTCCTCCGCGGATTTCGGCGGGAGGGGTCGGAAGCAGCCCGATGAGGGACATCATGGTGACCGACTTGCCCGAACCGCTTTCGCCGACGACGCCGAGCAGCTCGCCGGGATCGAGATGGAACCCGACGTCGTTCACCGCGTGGATTTCGCCCCGCCGCGTGAGGAACACGGTCTTGAGGTTCTCAACTGAAAGAATCGGCGAAGCCTCTTCGGGCATCGGCTGATCTCCGTTCCTTTGGGCCGATTTCATCGGCGGTGAGCGACCACGCTATCGCCTTCGCGGGGCGGGGCAACAAAAAATTCGGGCGCGCGCGGCCCGGGCGTTCGAGGCCATGCGGCGGGGGCGGCGAAATTTTAATTTCCGGGCGAGCGCGGCCCGGGCCGGGAACCGGACGACGCGTCGCTTGACGCCGGCCCGGCTCCCGGCCAGCATCGGGCCGCGAAGCCATCCGGAGACCGCCATGACGACCATACTCGACCCGCGCGCGCTGCTGGAACGCCTCGTCGCCTTCCCGACGGTCTCGTCGGAATCGAATCTGGAATTGGTGGATTGGGTGGAGGAGTACTTGGCGGGCTTCGGGATCGCCTGCCACCGCGACCTCACGGAGGACGGGCGCAAGGCGTCGCTGTTCGCCCACGCTGGGCCCCGGGAGGACGGGGGAATCGTCCTGTCGGGACATTCCGACGTTGTTCCCGTGGAAGGTCAGGAATGGACCTTCGATCCCTGGACGGTGACGGAGCGGGACGGCAAGCTGTATGGGCGCGGCACCTGCGACATGAAGGGATTCGACGCGTTGGCGATCTGGGCGTTGGTGGAGGCGTCCCGCCGCGGGGTGGCGCGCCCCCTTCAACTGGCGCTTTCGCGGGACGAGGAGATCGGCTGCGTCGGCGCTCCGCCGATGATCCGAGCGATGCGGGACACCGTTCCCATGGCCTCGGCGGCGATCATCGGGGAGCCTTCCATGATGAAGGCGGTGACGGGTCACAAGGGCGGGGCGGGATTCCACGTGCATGTCGAAGGCGTCGAGGTGCACTCGTCGATCATGCACACCGGGGTCAACGCGATCATGGAATCCGCGGAAATCATCGCGTGGGCAAACCGCGTGAACGAGGTGAACAGGGCCGCGGAACCGACTGGGACGGCGGCGGTTTTCGACCCGTCGTGGACCACCGTTCACGTGGGGCAGATCAAGGGTGGCACGGCGCACAACATCACCGCCGGAGATTGCTGGTTCGGCGTGGATTTCCGCACGGTTCCCGGCCAGACCACCGACGAATGGGGAGGCAGGCTCAGGGCCGAGCTCGATCGGGTCGAGGCCGGGATGAAGGCGGTCGACCCGCGGGCGGCGGTCCATGTGGAACCCTACTTCGCGCTGCCCGGGCTGAAGCCCGAGGACGGAGGCGAGGCGGAGGAGCTGGTCCGCCGGATCACCGGCGACAATTCGACCAACGTGGTCAGCTACGGCACGGATGCCGGCCATTTCCAGGAGGCCGGATATTCCGCGGTGATTTGCGGGCCGGGGGACATCGCCCGGGCGCATCAGGCCGACGAGTATTTGGAGATTTCGCAGCTCGAGGCGGGGAGGCGCTTCATGGAGGATCTGTTGAGGGAATTGGGCGCCGGAGATGGGTGATTCGCGGGGATCCGCGGCGCTTTCGCCAATGTCCCCGCGGGCCGTGCGGGGGCGCTCCCCCGGAGTCGGCGATCCACCGGCCTGTTCGGCTTCCGTCCGATTCCCGGCTCCGCCCCGCTCGCGAACCGGGCGGCTGGAACGCGCCCGCCACCCGCGCGCCATCATTGATCGACCGCCCGGTAATTGGCGCCCGCCGTTCCTTGGGCGACGCGCGCGTGCCGGACGTCGGATGTCGGAGCGCGTGCGGGCCACCCACGCCCCCGGGTGCCGCGCGCAAGTCGGTGTGATGGGGAGTTGAATCGAAAGTCCGGTTGTGGACCCCGCGCGCTTGGAGCGGGAAGTCCGCGGAGAGGGGAGGCGCTTGCGGATTCCCGTCCGGGCCGGTAGTCCGGCGCGGGATCACAGGAGGCAACCATGCCCATCAGGAACCGTTTCGCCGAACTTCTTCCGGAAATCACCGAATGGCGCCGCGACATTCACCGGAATCCCGAGCTTCAGTTCGACACGCATCGCACTTCGGCCCTCGTGGCCGACAAACTGAGGGAATTCGGCTGCGACGATGTCGTGACCGGCATCGGCCGCACGGGAGTCGTCGCGGTCATCAAGGGCGCGACCGATTCCTCCGGCAAGGTCGTCGGCCTGCGGGCCGACATGGACGCGCTGCCGATTTTCGAGGCGACGGGGCTCGAATACGCCTCGGGAACCGAGGGCGCGATGCACGCCTGCGGCCACGACGGCCACACCGCCATGCTGCTCGGCGCCGCGAAGTATCTCGCCGAAACGCGCAATTTCGACGGCACCTGCGTCGTGATTTTCCAACCCGCGGAGGAAGGCGGCGGGGGAGGCAAGGTCATGTGCGACGAGGGCATGATGGACCGGTGGGGCATTCAGGAGGTCTACGGCATGCACAACATGCCGGGACTGCCAGCCGGAAGTTTCTCGATCCGGCCGGGGGCGTTTTTCGCCTCGGCGGACACGTTCGAGGTGAAATTCGAGGGCAGGGGCGGCCACGCCGCGAAGCCGCAGGAGACGGTCGACACGACAGTCATGGCGTCGCACGCGGTTCTTGCCCTGCAGACCGTGGCCTCGCGGAACGTCGACCCGGTCAAGCAGATCGTTGTTTCGGTCACGTCCTTCGAGACCGAATCGAAGGCGTTCAACGTGATTCCGGAGTGGGTGACGGTTCGCGGCACGGTCCGGACCCAGGACAAGGCAACGCGGGAATTGGCGGCCAGGCGCGTCCAGGAGATCTGCGACGGGGTCGCGGCGACCTTCGGGGGCAAGGCCCACACGGATTACGAAATGGGCTACCCCGTCATGGTGAACCACGATCTCGAGACGGACCACGCGCGCGCCGCGGCGACGAAGGTGGCGGGGGATGTCGGAGACGCACCGCTTCTGATGGGCGGCGAGGATTTCGCCTACATGCTGGAGGAGCGTCCCGGGGCCTATATACTCGTGGGCAACGGCGACACCGCGCCGGTTCACCATCCGGAGTACAATTTCAACGACGAGATCATCCCGGCGGGATGCTCGTGGTGGGTCGAGGTCGTCGAGAGCCGCATGCCCGCCGCTTGAGCGCGGGTCCGGAACGATCCCGCCACGAGCGGGATTCCGTCTTTGGACACGGCCTGTTTCCCGCGTGAATCACCGGCTCGGACGGCCTCGCGGGGACTTTGCGAAAAAGCCCCCTCCCGCGTGATTTCGCTGAAGGGGTTGGCCCCGCGCGATATGCGCCGGGCGCCGGTTGCTATTGATCCAATCCGGAGAACCGCGCGCCCCGGGGAAGTGGTTCGCGGGCGATGCCGCGCGCGGCGGAGCCATCGGACCGCGGGAGGACGCCTGGCGCTTCACTTGGTTCGCCCGCCCCACGGCCCACCCGATTCGCGGGCGGGGGCGTCTCACCGGGCCGGGAGACCGGATTCCGTCCGAGGGGTCCGCTTCGGCGGGCGCGATTTGAACGATCGACCATTGAATCGCGGAGGCCGGAATGGGCCGTTCCGGCCCCAAGCCCGCCGAGCCGATCCGCGCGGGCGGTCCGCGTCAGCCGCCCGTGTGGCTCATGTGGCGGCTCATCCGCCCGTCGAGACGCTGGCGCGAATAGTCGAAGTCGTGGCCTTTGGGTTTCCGGTCGATGGCGGCGCGGATGGCGTCCTCGAGCGGACCATCCGATTCCGAAGAGCGGAGCGGCGCCCTGAGGTCGGCGCTGTCTTCCTGACCGAGACACATGAACAACTCCCCGGTGCAGGTGAGCCGGACGCGGTTGCAACTCTCGCAGAAGTTGTGGGTGAGCGGGGTGATGAAGCCGATCCGCTGTCCCGTTTCCTCCAAACGCACATAGCGGGCGGGGCCGCCGGTGCGGTGCGCGATGTCGGTCAGTGTGAAGCGTTCGGAGAGGCGCGCGCGCAGATTCTCGAGGCTCCAGTACTGACCAAGCCGTTTTTCTCCGCCGATGTCGCCCATCGGCATAACCTCGATGAAGGTCAGGTCCATGCCATGGTCGTGGCACCACCGCTGCAGCGTGAAGAGTTCGTCTTCGTTGAAGCCTTTGAGCGCGACGGTGTTGATCTTGACCCCGAGGCCCGCCTCCCGCGCCGCCTCGATGCCGCGCATCACTTGGGGCAGGCGTCCCCAACGCGTGATCGCGGCGAATTTGTCCTCCATGAGCGAGTCGAGGGAGACGTTGACCCGGCGCACGCCGGCGTCACGGAGCTCGCCGGCGAACTTCTCCAACTGGGAGCCGTTCGTCGTCAGCGTGAGTTCGTCGAGCGCGCCCGAGTCGAGATGGCGGCTCATCGCCCTGAAGTAGGAGAGGATGTCCCGCCGCACGAGCGGCTCGCCTCCGGTGATCCTCAGTTTTTTGACGCCGAGCCGGATGAAGGCGGACGACACCCGGTCGAGTTCCTCAAGCGTCAGAAGATCCCGCTTGGGAAGGAAGTTCATGTTCTCGGACATGCAGTAGACGCAGCGGAAATCGCAACGGTCGGTCACCGAAAGGCGCAGGTAGGTGATCGGGCGCGCGAATGGGTCTACGAGGGGAGCGGACATGGCGGGTTGTTATACGGCGGGACGGGGGCGGACGCAACGCGGTGAAACGGGCGAGGACGGTCCGGGGCATCCTTCCGGGGGCCGCCGACATTCATTGGTCCGGACGGCCGCGCATGAACGATCCGCGGAGCGCCCACACGCGGACGAGCCGTTCAAAGGCGCGGAGTGGTTGCGCCCCGCAATCCGCCGCGCTCCCACACGCGGGCGCGCCACCAACCGGCGGATTCCTTCGAACGCGGTCTTCGCGGGACGGGAAATTCTTCCGATCCGGTCGATTGTTCGCCGGACGATCCGCTCCACCCGGCGGAGGGCCCGGGCATCCGGTTCCCCCGGCGGAGGGCCCGGGCATCCGGTTCCCCCGATCTATCGAAGCGCGAATCACCCAATCCGCTGGACACACCACTTCGAATCGCCTCGGAACCCGAAGCCGCGGCCATCCTCGACAATCCGCTCCGGAGGGGACCGACCCGCCCGCGATCAGCCGCCCGCGCAACCGGAAGAAACCTCACCCTGGTTTCGTCCTGGACCGTGGAACCGAAGCGCCGGCGGGGGATTCGGCTTCGTCCCGCCCTTGAACCTCTCTGATCAATGGCGCGGCCGGTTCCCCAACTTGCCGCCGGTGCCGCCCGCGGATTTCATGGGTGTCGGCGGTCGAGCGGGCGTCTCCGGGCATCGGCGAATCATCTCCCAATGGGTGCGAATCACCGAAGCGCGCGACCCGCGTTCGCGTCGGATCGTCGAATTCCATCTGTTTGGGAACGAATTTTTCCGAGGATGGGTTGAGAATTTCCTTGTAAACAAGGGAATAAATCGAATTGCTCCCGTTGGAAAAATCTGCGATACCCAGCTTCGACGCGTCGGGTAGGGCGGAGATCGTCAGTGTTCTCCATTCGCCCTCCCCCGAATTCGGGATTCGGGATGGGTATGCCGTTCGTGGTGTGGCCCGTGCTCCGCACTGGCGACTGGACGCGGCGGACGGTCGAGTCCGCTCGCAACAGCCCCTATTCGGATCCCTTCGCCGAACACGCCAATGTCAAGTGAAGCGGAAGAATATTACGGAAGACGCCGGTTCCCCCCGGCACGACGAGGCGACAGCCGGCATCTCATGAAGTCGCGCCGGCGTCCGCCCCACGAGCGCGCTGGGATGCGTCCCGCGCATTCGCCACTCAACGGTCAATCAAACGAGGAATAAGATGATACGTTCCCAAACACCCCACCTGCTGGCGGCGATCGCCCTGTCCTTCGCCATCGTGATCACGGGCTGTGCGAGGAGGCCCCAGGACATTCCGCCGGCGGAGGTTTCCGAAACCAGATACCGGAACCTGTCGTGCGATCAGTTGTTCAGGCGGGAAGAGATAGTCAAGGCTCAACGCCTCGACGTGGAGCGGCAGCAAAGCTTTACGCGCTTGATCAACACGCTCGTTCCGTTCACGATGTTGGCCGATCTGGCCCATGAAGAACAGGTCGCGGAGGCGAAGGGCGAACACGCGGTGGTCAAGCGGAAAATAGAAGAGAGATGCTGAAACGCCAACGGCCGCTCCTCTCGGCGGCACCCTCCCGCCATTCGGCGGGAGGGGACGTCGCGGGGAATTCAAATGATGCGATGCCGAAACGTGCGCCAAATCTCGATGCGCCACCATCCGAATGGGTGGCCCGCGCCACGGCATCGAAGGGGAAGCGTGGGACCGCCCTGTCGTTCATGGCGCCGCCGCATCCCGAATACGCCCGGAATTCCCATTTTGAAATGAGATTTGCTCCCGCGGCGTAAATTGAAGTCGACTGACTCGGGAGGTCGCTCCCGATCAAGCGTGTGTTGGTCCGTCAGCCCGGTCGGTTTGCCGTTTGGCTTCCCAAAATGGACCGATCCTTGGCTCCCCATGGCGAAAACACTTGAAGCGAAGCGTGGCCGGCGCCGCGGCTCGCGCCGAGGCCAAAGAGAGACATTGTCCGGTTGCGGATGCGGGTAAATCAGGGGGCATGTCGGATCGCGCGCCATTATGTCGGAGTGGCGATCCGATGATCTCCACGGCCGCGGTCCAAGACCCGCGTCGACCGGCGCGCGCGGCGGGGCCATCGTGGTTTTCGTCTTCCGATTGCCGCTGGAATTCCCGCGACTTCCGATTGTTCGCCATCCCCCTGCGCCGCGTCCGCCCGGACGATGGGCGGTTCAGGACTGGTCGTCGTTCGGGCCCGGCTTGATGAGAAGATGAAAATCCTCGATCGCCACGAGATCGATGTCTCCCGCGCCCTTCGGCTGGTTCAACACCGCCGAATAGGTTTTTGAAATC
>JANQKA010000031.1 GCA_028281405.1 Hasllibacter sp.
GCCGTGCTCCTCGGCGAACTTGTCGAGAAGCTCCTGCGGAATGTACTCGAACCAGTGGTATATGACGAGTTTGCCTTCCGCGGCCGCGCTCCCCGCGGCAAGGACGAGCGCGGCGGCGGCCGCGCGGAATGTCGACAGGGTCTTCATCTTTTCCTCCATTTTCTGGATTCAGGTATTCCTTCCGCGGCGGCCGATCAACCACGACAGCGTCACCATCGCCGCGGAAATTCCGAGAAGCAATGTCGAAATCGCCATAATGTTGGGCTTGATGCCCTGCTTCACCGCGCCGAATATCGCGGTGGGAAGGGTTTCGACCCCCGCCCCCTTGACGAAATTCGTGATCAGGAAGTCGTCGAGCGAGACGATGAACGCGAGCAGGAAGCCGGACGCGATGCCCGGAGCCATCAACGGAAGGAGCACCCGCGTGAAGGCCCGGCGCCTGGTGGCGTAGAGATCCTGCGCGGCCTGCTCGAAGGTCGACTCGATCCCCTGCATCCGCGCCGCGACCGGCAGGTAGGCGAAGGGAATGCAGAACGCGATGTGGGCGAGAAGGATCGTGAGGAGGCCGCGGTCGAAGCCGATGGCGTTGAAGAAGATCAGCGTCGCAACGGCGGTCACGATCTCGGGGACCATCAGTGGAAGCGAGATTAGACCGAACGAGAAGGCGCGGAGGCGAAATCTGCCGCCCCGCAGAATCGCCGTCGCCGCGAACGTGGCGATCACGGTGGACGCGCCCGCCGCCGCCAGCGCTATGACGAAGCTGTTGCGCGCCGCGATTTTGAATTTCGCGCCGTCGGGACCGGAGAACACGTCGGCGTACCATCGGAGGGACAATCCCTCCCAATTGGTGATCGATGGGGACGAATTGAAACTGTAGACGGCGACGACCAAGAGCGGCGCGTAAAGGATCGCCAGGCAAAGGAGTGTCACAGCCCGGAACGCCGGGTAGGCGCGGATGTCGTGCTTTCGGCCGGCCAACTCAGGCGTCTTCCCGGTTCCGCTGGCGCGCGAAAATCAACAGCAGCAGAAGAACCATGCTCAGAAGGATCATCGAGGCGGCGGCCCCGAACGGCCAATTGCCGGCGTTGCCCTTGAATTGCTCCTCGATCAGCGAACCGATCAGGAAATTCTTCGCTCCGCCCAGCAGGTCAGGCGCGAGGAACGAGCCGAGGGACGGAATGAACACGAGGATGCAGCCCGCGACGATTCCCGGCCTCACCGCGGGAAGCAGGACGCGCCCAAGAACCACCCGGCGGGGCGCGTAAAGATCGGCGGCGGCCTCCGACAGCGCGAAATCGTACCGTTCGACCGCGGCGTAGATCGGCAGCACCATGAACGGCAGGTACGAATAGAACAGCCCGAGCTGCACGGCGAAATTGGTGTTCACGATGGACAGCGGCTCGCCGAGGATCCCGACGCCGATCAGGAAGTCGTTGAGCGGTCCCTGGTCGCGCAGCAGGAATTTCATCGACACGGTGCGGATCAGGAGATTCACCCAATAGGGGATCGTCACGAGGAACAGCCAGACCGCGCGCCGACCCGCGGGCCGGGTCGCGATGAAGTAGGCGGTGGGGAATCCCACTGCGAGGCTGAGCGCCGTCGCGGCGGCGGCCTGCCAAATGGAACGCCAGAAGATGGCGATGTAGGTCCATTCGATTTTCGGCGGATCGTCCCCGAACAGCCCCCGGTCGAAGAAGAACTGGTCATACGCGGCGAGGGTGAA
>JANQKA010000037.1 GCA_028281405.1 Hasllibacter sp.
CCCGTTCCCGCCTTTTGCGGACAGATGCGCCCTGAGCGTGCCCACGGCGCGGGACGCGGACTTGATTTCGGGAGCGCAACCCCGCGGCTTGGATCGGGCTTCTTCCAAGATGCTCTTCCATTCGTCGTCCGACAACCCTTTTCGTTCGGGCGGGTTTCGGACGAAGCCGCAGAGCCTTCGCGTGACCGGGGCATGAAATTTACCGGGGTGACTCCGCGCCAAATCATCAAGCGCGGCGACACCTTTGACACGGGAGGCGGAGTTGGTTCTCCGAAGCAGGAGGAGTCCCCTCCAATACTCCGCCGTCCTCCATCCCCGCCTGACGGATTCCACCATCCAGACGACGGAACCGCGGCGCGCGAGCAGCGAAAGGCCGACGAGTGCCGCGAGGGTCGCGGGCACGACCGGGTTCCATGAAATCCCGCCGTCCGCGGACCCGTCAAGCCCGGCGAGCCAATTGGACACTCCCGACAGCCAAGCGACCGTCAGAAAGCCCGCGGACAGAATCACGAGCAGGGCCGCGGGGGCATGCCTGTGCCACCGTCGCGGGGGCGACTCGCCGTGAGTGCTGAAATCAGTCATCTTCAACTCCCTTGTTCACGAACCGGGACCGGTTCGCTCCGCGCCCTGTGTTTACCCGGTTCAGTCCCGACCAGCGCATTCCCGAGGAAAGCGCCACGCGGAACGTGGAACCTGGACATCGGCGGGAAGGGCGCGTGCCCCGCCGAATCCGCCCGAATCGTCGAACGGTTGAACGGTTGAACGATAGCGATGGCGTCGAGCAAGTCAACGCCAACATCACCATTCTCCTCTCTCAATACGGCGCTTCCGAACGACACGTCAACTCCGGCGCGGTCAACATCGAACATCCAGCCAAACGAGGGAACCAGCCGCGGGACCGGGCACTTCCGCATCGTCGAGTCGCGCACGTTGGATAGCCATTGACGAGTGCCTCAGTCCCGGGCGGCGGCCCGTCCGGAGCAGAATGCCGCGCGTCGAGCCGCCGTTCAACGCGAAATTGGTGACCAGTCGCCATGTTCATCCCTTTCGAACGGCCAGATCAAGCCGGGCGGCAACAATGCCGGAGGCCCCGACGGCGTCACAGTTCGCAACATCTCCCGCGTCAGTCCGATTGCGTTCTCGAGTTTCGCGTCCTGCAAGATTGCTCCGGTCAGGTTCGCGCCCACCAGTTCCACGCGCGCCAGGTCGGCCCCAGTCAAGTTCGCGCCTTCCAGGTCGGCCCCAGTCAAGTTCGCCCTGGTCAGGTCGGTCCCCGTCAAATCGCAGACTTTGACACTCGCTTTTGCGAGATTGGCCCTTGTAAGGTTCGCCCGCTTGAAATCCACACCCTCGAGGTTGGCGCCGGCGAGGCTTGCTTTCACGAGATTCGCCGACGCCAGGGCGGCACCCTCGAGCTTGGTCTCGGCGAGGTTCGCCTCGATGAGATTCGCGTTCCGGAAATTCGCGCGCGAGAGGATCGCTCCCTCAAACGACACTCGCGTGAGCTCGGCACCTTGAAAATTCAACCCCGCGAAGTCGGTTCCCGACAAGTCCGGGGTGAATCCGGATTCTCGGTGAAATTGTCCCTTTTTCGCCAGTCCCTTCATGATTTCGATCAACGCGAACACCGCCGCGCGGGCGTCCGGCGGGCACCCCGCTCGTCGGTTTTCCTCCGTGCCGCCGTCCACCGCCGAAGGCGGAACCGACGGGAGGGGATGCCGGGCGATCGAGCAAAGGTTGCGCGCGGCGTCGACGAGGAATTCCCCGGGAAGTTCGCTCACCCTCTCCGGGAGCGATTCGATGG
>JANQKA010000041.1 GCA_028281405.1 Hasllibacter sp.
GATCACCGCGACGTTGGCCATTTCATTTCCTTTCTCCGCGGAACCGCCCGGACCCGGGGGAGCCCCGCGGCCGAACCGCCGTCAGTCCGTT
The DNA here is from genome assembly GCA_028281405.1 of Hasllibacter sp. Taxonomy (GTDB): domain Bacteria; phylum Pseudomonadota; class Alphaproteobacteria; order Rhodobacterales; family Rhodobacteraceae; genus JANQKA01. The sequence continues at coordinate 92 of JANQKA010000041.1, forward strand.
CGGAGCGCATTCCGCGCCGCCGCCCCATCGAATCATTCCCGCCGGCGTTTCGATCCGAACGGCGCATGGCGTAGCGGCCGCCGCGCCGCGATGGAAGTGGAATTCGGCCGCGTGGAAACGTGTCCGAATCAGCGGCGGAGGGCGGGTGTTTCACGTCGCGGGGAGATGCCCGGGCCAGGCCGCCCCGCGTTCCGCCGCGGCCGATCCGCGTCAAGTCATGGCTTTGCTCCCGAAGCGGCACGGGACGGAGAGGCCCGAACCACCGGGGGGAGACCGCCCGAACCGACGGGCCTCGCCGCTCGGGCGGCGCGAATCGGAGGGATTCGGCCCCTCCACCGAACCGATGCCGGAAAGAGGCGTGGGAAGCGGCGCGGCCTCGGCGGTCATCCGCCGATCCGCGCCGTCACCTCGATCTCGATTTTCATTTCGGAATTCTGCAACGCCGCCGAAATCATCGTGGCCGCGGGCCGCGACTCGGCGAATCGCTCCGAAACCACGGGCCAGCAAGCCGGCCACTCCGCGGGATCGGGCACGATGTACCTCACCCTCACAACGTCGGCGAGCGAACCGCCCGCCTCCGCCAACGCGCCCTCTATGGTGTCGAGCGCGTTTCGGCATTGGTCCACCACATCCTCCGGCATCTCCATCGTCGCGTAGTCGTAGCCCGTGGTTCCGGACACGAACACCCATCCGTCCGCCACGACGGCGCGGCTGTATCCGATATCCCGTTCGAAGGGCGATCCCGTTGAAATTCGCCGAATCATGCCGATTATCCCTCCACGATGCGCCCGCGGCCCGGAGGATGTCCCCCACCGGCGGCCTCCGCCGCCGGGCAACCGGCGCGGGAAGGCGGTGTTAGCCGATGCCGCCGTGGTCTTGAAGGTTCTCCACAACGAATCCGTCGTCGGACGGACCCGTTCGGAGGGCCCGCCGGCGGAATCGCCGACGCGACCCGGCGGAGGCGATCACCCCGCTCGACCCGCGTGACGGCGAGACGCCATCGACGGCGCTCCCTGGCGGAGGTGATTCGCATCGCGGACCGCACCCTCGCGGAACCGGCGCGGACATCGAGGCGGAAACGTCGATCCCCGCGCCTCTCCGGGTGCCCGTCTCCGCCGCCCGGCCGTCCGCTTCCCCGCGGGATCCTTGCGGATGGAGCTTCGGCGGCTTTGGTGTGAACACTACATTGGTTGACGATGGGCGGCGGCGCGCTCAAGCGATTCGCGTTGATCTTCACGCGGCTTGCGCCACCGATTCCACCAAATCCGCTTATCTGATAACCGCGGTGGTCCCGTGCTGCACGGGAGCTGCCGTGGCCTCGATGCATCGAAGCCACGGCGGCGAACTCGCGCTTTCGAGGGCCCCGCCCCGAATGCGGGCGGGGCGTCATCCTCGACTCTCCACGCTTGGCGGACGCCCGCGGCGCGGCGGACGCCTCCACCCCGAACATGCCATGGCGGACTTCCAAGGTCGGCCGGGCTGGTTCTCCGTCGCGGGGCAATCCTCCGGACCTCGAAAAGTTTTCCGCTCCCGTCGCGCCTCTTGCGGTCTGACGCGACCCGCGATAAACGAAACGCGTGCCGCCTTAGCTCAGTAGGTTAGAGCGCTGGATTGTGGATCCAGAGGTCCCCCGTTCGAACCGGGGAGGCGGTACCACCTCACTCCAGTCCCAG
>JANQKA010000068.1 GCA_028281405.1 Hasllibacter sp.
GCGCGGCCGGAACCCGCGGTCGAGATCGGTGATCCAAACATCCGGCGCATTTCACGCCGCGCGCGGGCGCGGCCGGAACCCCGAAATTCGGCTTCCCCCTTCCCGCCCGCGGACATTTCCCGCCGCGCGCGGGCGCAACCGGAACCCGCGGTCTGCGCGCGGCCTGAACGCGGGCGGTCCGGCGGGCGGGGATTCCCGGACGGGCCATCCGCCCTTCCACCCCGCGGAAGCCCGCGAAGGCCCCGGCGGAGGTCCGCCTCCATCCAAGAGCCGCCACCGCCCGATTCGCCGCGAATCTCCCGAGGACTTCCTGAAAGAGGCGTGGCGCGGAAGCGCGCCGAAACCGGTCCGGCGTCCCGGCGGCGTCATGGACATCCCGGGGGCGTCCAAGGGCGCCAGCCGGACATGCGCCCGCGGAACCAGGTGCGCTGCCGCTTGGCGTATTGACGCGAGGCGGTCTTCGCCCGCGCCACCGCCTCTTCCAGGGAACCCTCGCCCCGCAGGTGGGCCGCCAGTTCGGCCGCGCCGATGGCGCGCATCGAAGGCAATTCCGGGTCGTGAATATCGAGATTCGCCCGGACCTCGTCCAATGCGCCGTTCTCCATCATCCAATCGAACCGACGGTCGATCCGGTCGTTGAGCCAGGACCGGTCGACCCGCGCGACAATCGGATGTACCGATTCGACCGGCAATAGCGGCGTCCCGGTCTCGGCCCGCCAGTCCGCCAACCCGCGCCCGGTGGCGGTCATGACCTCCCAAGCCCGCCGCACGCGGGCCGGGTTCGCCAAATCGATGCCCGAAGCCGTCCGGGAGTCGAGTTCCCCGGCCATGGCGCGGAGGCCGCGCCGCCGGAACCGCGCCTCCGATTCGGCGCGCACTTTCGGAGGGATCGGCGGAATCCCGGCCAGCCCCTCGGTCAGCGCCCGGAAATACAGCCCCGTGCCGCCCGTCACGATCAATCGCCGGGCCGCGGCCAGCGGCGTCAGATCCCGCAGCCAATGTCCCACCGAGTACCGGACGAAAGGATCCACATGGCCGTAGAGCGCGTGGGGAGCGCGGGCCTCGTCCTCCGGGGATGGGCGGGCGGTCAGGATCCGCCAGTTGGCGTAGACCTGCAGCGCGTCCGCGTTGACGATCACGCCCCCCCGCGCCTCCGCGAGGGCGAGGGCGAGGGCGGACTTGCCGGAAGCGGTCGGGCCGGCGATCAACACATGCCTGCCGTCCGGAATCGCGGGAATGTCCATCGGCGGACTCTCCCACGGCGCAGCGGCGCCCGTAACCCCCGCGGACTCCGCGCGCCGCCGGACCGCGGGCGGGCGGTTCGCCGCCTCCCCGCGCCGGGGCGGCGGTTCGCCGTTGAACCCGCCCGTGGATTGGGGCATGGGGGCGCGGCCTAACGAACGCGCGGGAGTTCGCCCATGCAAGACGCCGCCGTCCCCTATGGAAGGGTGATGTTGAAAATCAGCGGCGAGGCGCTGATGGGAGACCAGCGATTCGGACTTCATCCGCCCACGGTGGAGCGCATCGCGCTGGAGGTGAAGTCGGTCCACGATCTCGGCACGGATGTCTGCATGGTGATCGGCGGAGGCAACATCTTCCGCGGCCTGCGGGGGGCGGCGCAGGGAATGGAGCGGACCACCGCGGACCACATGGGGATGCTGGGCACGGTGATGAACGCCTTGGCCATGCAGTCGGCGCTGGAGATGATCGGCCTCACGGTCCGCGTCCTGTCCGCGATTACGATGAATCAGATTTGCGAGCCCTACTACCGCCGCCGCGCCGTGCGCCATCTCGACAGGAAGCGGGTCTGCATTTTCGCGGCGGGAACCGGAAACCCCTACTTCACCACCGACACCGCCGCCGTGCTCAGGGCGTCCGAAATGGGATGCCAGGCGATTTTCAAGGGCACCAAGGTGGACGGGGTCTACGACAAGGATCCCGAACTGCACACGGACGCCGTGCGCTACGACAGGGTGGACTACGACGAGGTTCTCGCCAAGAACCTGCGCGTCATGGACGCCTCCGCCATCGCGCTGGCGCGGGACAACCGTCTGCCGATCGTCGTGTTCTCCCTCGACGAACCCGGAGGGCTCCGCACCATTCTCGAGGGCGGCGGCACCTGCACCACAGTGCATGAAGCGGCTTGACGGGCGAAGCCGCCCGCCCGGTTGGGCGGACTTCGGATGGTCCGGGCCGAACCTTCCGCCATCGCGGCCTGCCGGCGACTCCGCCCCGGGCGGAAGGGAACGCCGGTTCGGTTCGTCCCGGGGATTCCGCGCGGCGGGGCCCGCCGGACACCGCGGCGGAGCCTCCACCCGAACCGTCCTTCGTCCCTCCCCGGATCCCCGGGATATCCCGCCCCCTCCGCGGTTCCACCGCGCTCCGCACGGGCATCCGATACACCGCGCGTCACCCGGAAAACGATCCGGCGAAGGCGGCCTTGGAGAGATCGGCGGAGGCCGCCCGGACGCCTCGCTCCGCGGGCTTCCCGCGGCCCGCGCCCGCCCCCGCCGACCGCGCGCCGCGGCGACCGCGCCTCCGCTCCGCGCCCGGCCCGGGGCCGAAATCCACCGAATTCCTCCCCGCGGCTTCCGCAATCGCGGATCGCCCGCGATTTTCTGTTGCGGTCGGGATAAATCACCTATATCGTCGCCCGATGGCGCCACCCAAGAGCGCCGATGGAACATGATGGGAAGACCATGTTGGAGAAAACCAACCTCGGACGCCGAACGGGCGGACCACTTTCGCGCATGCTGCCCGAGCAGCGGCTGTTCTTGAAGTCGGGTGACGACAAAGTTCGTTTCGCCCGCCTGTCTCCACTCAGCCAAGCAGCGGCGCTCTTTGTCGGCGCCCTGCTTTTGGGCTGGATGATCCTCGCGACCTCGATCATCGCGATCGATTCGATCGGGTCCGATTCGGCCAGGGAACAGACCCTGCGGGAGCAGCGGATCTACGCGGAGCGGCTGAACGAGATTTCCGCCGAGCGCGACGCGCGCGCCAGCGAGGCGGTCGCGGCGCAGGAGCGCTTCAACGCCGCGCTCGAGCAGGTGTCCGCCATGCAGGAGCGACTGCTCGATTCCGAAGACCGCCGCCGCGAACTCGAAACCGCGGTGGACGTGATCCAAGCCACCCTCCGGGACACCATCCGGGAGCGCGACGAGGCGATCGCCGAAGCCAAGGAGGTGAGGAGCCGGCACTACGCGTTGGCCGACAACGCGCTCTCCGACACCTTCCGGCGGGAGGACGCGGAGGTCACGCTGGAATTCCTGACCACCGCGCTCACCGAAACGGTCGAGCAGCGCGACGACCTGACGCGATATGTCGCGGAGGCGGAAACCGAAGCGGAGGAACTGAGCAGGAAGCTCCGACTGCAGCGGGAAAAAGCGGACCACGTGTTCAGCCAACTCGAAGAGGCCGTCTCCGTGAGCCTCGAACCCCTCGACAGCATGTTCAACCGGGTGGGCCTCCCGCCCGACCGGATTATCGAAATCGTCCGCCGCGGCTATTCCGGCCAGGGCGGTCCCATCGAACCCATCATCATCTCGACGAAGGGCGCCCCGCCCGACGCGATGGAAATGCGCGCCAACGGATTGCTGGAACGCCTCGCGGAACTCGACCACTACCGCATCGCCGTGTCCAAGATCCCCTTCTACATGCCCATAAGGGCGGCGCACCGGTTCACGTCGCCCTTCGGTCCCCGCAACGGACGCATGCACAAGGGCTCGGACTTCGCGGCGCCGGTCGGCACGCCGATCTACGCCGCCGCCGATGGCGTCATCACCTACACCGGACGCATGGGAGCCTACGGCAAACTGATCAAGGTCCGGCACGACTTCGGAATGGAAACCCGCTACGCCCACCTGCACAGAATCCACGTCGAGAGGGGACAAAAGGTGTCGCGCGGCGAACACATCGGTGATATGGGAAACACCGGTCGCTCCACCGGACCGCATCTCCACTATGAGATCCGGATCAACGGAAGGGCGATAAACCCGATGAACTACATCAAGGCAGCGAGAGATGTTCACTAAAAGCAGGACCAACGAGCCAGACCAGGCCAAACAGGAAGACAAGGCAGGCGCGGGCCAACCGCAGGTCGCCTCCAATCAGGCGGCCCCCGGCGGCCGCGCCGCGCCCGCTCCCAAGCAGAGGCCGAAGGCGCCGCCGTCCGTGCTCTCCACGGATCTGACCGTGCGGGGCAACCTCAAGACCACCGGCGACATCCAGATCGAAGGTCAGGTCGAGGGCGACATACGCGCCCACCTGCTGACGATAGGCGAAAACGCGACGGTCAAGGGCGAGGTGGTGGCCGACGACGTCATCATCAACGGCCGCATCCTCGGCAGGGTGCGCGGGCTCAAGGTCCGTCTCGCCGCCACGGCGCGGGTTGAAGGCGATATCATCCACAAAACCATCGCGATCGAGTCGGGCGCCCACTTCGAGGGCTCCGTGCAGCGGCAGGATGATCCATTGACCGGCGCGCCGCAGAAGGGCGGCGGCGCCCCGCAGCAATCGCAGCAGCAGACGGCGGCCAAACAGCAGGGCTAGGCTGGAACGGTCGCGGAACAGCGCGAAAATCGGCGGCGCCGCCGGGCGCCGCCCCCACCCTTCCCGGATCATCGAGCCGGGAGCGGGAGATTGATATCGGCTCCAGCGCGCCGACGACGGCGGAATCACTCCCCGCCCCGCGCCTCCGAGCGCGATTTTCCGGACGCGTCCATCGCCAGGGTCGCGGCCATGAATCCGTCGAGGTTCCCGTCCAGCACACCCTGCGTGTCGGAAGTCTCCACGCCCGTGCGGAGATCCTTGACCATCTGGTAGGGCTGCAAAACGTAGGAGCGGATCTGATTCCCCCAGCCCGCCTCCCCCTTGGCCTCGTGCGCCTCGGTGACCGCGGCGTTCCGGCGGTCGAGTTCCTGTTGGTATAGCCTGGATTTCAGCGCCTTCATGGCGATGTCGCGGTTCTGGTGCTGCGACTTCTCGGAACTGGTCACCACGATTCCGGTGGGCAGGTGGGTGATCCGGACGGCGGAATCGGTGGTGTTCACATGCTGGCCTCCGGCGCCGGACGAGCGGAAGGTGTCGATCCTCACGTCGGCGGGGTTCACCTCAATCTCGATGTTGTCGTCCACCACGGGATAGACCCAGACGGAGGAAAACGACGTGTGCCGCCGCGCCGCGTTGTCGTAGGGGGAAATCCGGACCAGGCGGTGGACGCCGCTTTCGGATTTGAGCCAGCCGTAGGCGTTGGCCCCGCCGATCCTGTAGGCGGCGGACTTGATCCCGGCCTCCTCGCCCGCGGTCTCCGATTGCAGGTCGACCTCGTACCCCCGCCGCTCGGCCCAGCGCACATACATCCGCGCCAGCATCGCCGCCCAATCGCAACTCTCCGTGCCGCCGGCGCCCGAGTTGATCTCGAGGAAGGTGTCGTTGCCGTCGGCCTCGCCGCTCAGCAACATCTCGAGCTCCTTTTGCGCCGCCCTGTCCCTGAGGGCCGCGAGCGCCGACTCGGCTTCGGCGACGACCTCCGCGTCCCCCTCCATTTCGCCCAATTCGACCAGTTCGCGGTTGTCGCCCAGATCACGGGCGATGGACTCCACCGTGTCGATCCGGTCCACGAGCGTCTGGCGCTCGCGCATCAACTTCTGGGCCCGGGCACGGTCGCTCCAAAGCCCGGGATCCTCGATCATCGCGTTGAATTCCTCCAAACGATGACGCGCGGTGTCCCAGCCCACGCGCCGCCTGAGCAGCGCGAGGGATTTCTCGACCGCCTCGATGTTCTGTTGCGCTTCCGCCCGCATGGGAGGATCCTCGGTTCGGTTGGTGAAGGTCGCGGTTAGAGGAGGCCGGCCCCGGCCACAAGACCGGGCCGGGTGGGGCCGCGCCTCAATACAGGCCGCCCGAGGACAGCGACCCGAAGCTGGCTTTGCCGCCGATCCTGACCTTCTCGCCGTCCGAGGTCGTCACGATGCTGGAAGTATCCTCGGTGTCCTCGCCGCGCGCGAACATCGGCAGATTCGTCCCCATGCCCCAGCCGCCGTCCAAGGCGCCGAGGGCCACGCCGACGGGCTGGGTGCCTTCGCGGAAAAATTCCGCCACCACCCACGACCCCGACGCGTCGTCGGGAAGGGGCTCGCCGGTATAGCGGTCTATTTTGGCGAACACGCCGTTCTCGGGAACCTTGAACTCCCCGCCTCCATACTTCCCGGTCGCCGTTTGCATGAATTGGTTGAACACCGGCGCGCACATCCGGCCCCCGGCCGCCTCCTCACCGAGCGTTTCCGGATGATCGAAGCCCATGTAGCATCCCGCGACGATGCTCGAACTGAAGCCGACGAACCAGACGTCGCGCGCCTCGTTGGTCGTGCCCGTCTTGCCCGCGGCGGGCACGTCCAGATCGACCCTCCCCGCCGCCGTGCCGCGCTTCACGACGCCCTCCAGCATCGATGTCAGCTGGTAGGCGGTGATCGGGTCCATGACCCGGGTCCGATCCGAGCGGATATTGGGGCCCCGGCCCTCCGGCAACGAAGGCGAGCCGCAATCCTCGCAGAGGCGCCGGTCGTGCCGGTAGATGGTCCGGCCCCAGCGGTCCTGGACGCGGTCGACAAGGGTGGGCTCGACCCTCTCGCCTCCGTTGGCGAACATGGCGTAGGCCGAGGCGAGCCTGAACAGCGTCGTTTCCTGGGATCCGAGGGAAGTCGCGAGGTGCTCCTCCATGTCGTCGTAAACGCCGAACCGCTCGGCGTAGCCCGCCACCGTCTCGATCCCCACCTCGTTCGCCAGCCGGATGGTCATCAGGTTCCTGCTCCGCTCGACGCCGAGTCTGAGGGGAGACGGACCGTAAAACTTTTCCGTGGCGTTCCTGGGCTGCCAGATTCCTTCGTCGGTCTCGAATTCGATGGGCGCGTCCACGACGATGGTCGCCGGGGAATATCCCGAATCCAGCGCGGCGGCGTAGACGAACGGCTTGAAGGCCGAGCCCGGCTGGCGTTTGGCCTGCGTCGCCCGGTTGAAATCGGAATGCTGGTAGGAAAATCCGCCCTGCATGGCGAGAACCCGACCGGTTTCCACGTCCATCGCGACGAAGGCCCCCTGCAACCTCGGGATCTGCAGGAGACTCCACCGGATGAACGACCCGTCCTTTTCGTCGCGCAGCTCGCGCGTGTAGACCACGTCGCCCACCTTCAGCAGGTCGCGCGCGACCCGCGCGGAGCGTCCGGGCCCCCACCCCCTGCTCCTCCAACGCGTGGACTGCACTTCCACCGCGTGGATGTAGTGACCATCCTCGTCCTCTTCGACGCCCTCGATGCCGATCCTCGCCGAGGTTCTGCCGACCCGCAGCACGACCGCGGGATGCCAGCCCGGAATGTCGCGCGGCAGTCTGACCTCGGCCAAGGCCTTCCGCCAGCCCTCCACGTCGTCCTCGTCGAGCAGGTCGGGGTTGACGCGCGCCACCGGAGGGTGCCAGATGCCTACCTCCCGGTCGTACCTTACCAGCCCCTCGCGCAGCGCGGTGGTGGCGGCCATCTGCAATTCCGGATCCACGGTGGCGCGGATCGAGAGACCTCCGGAGAAGAATTCGCCCTCCCCGAACTGCCCCGAAAGCTGGCGGCGGATTTCATCGGTGAAGTAGTTCCGCGGAGGAAGGTCCGCCCTGAAGCTGTCGATCGCCCCGGACTGCACGGTCACGAGGGACGCTCGGCGGGCCTCCTCGTATTCGGCCGAGTCGATGAAGCCGTTCTCGCGCATCTCGCGCAGGACGAAGTCGCGGCGGCTGACCGCCCGCTCGGCGTTGCGGACGGGATGATAGGTGGACGGGGCCTTGGGAAGGGCCGCCAAATAGGCAACCTCGGAGAGATCGAGTTCCTCCAAGGGCTTGTTGAAGTAGGTTTGGGCGGCGGACGCCACGCCGTAGCTGTTCTGGCCCAGGAAAATTTCGTTGAGGTAGAGCTCGAGGATCTCCTCCTTGTCGAGGGTCCGCTCCAACCGGCTGGCGAGGATGAGCTCCTTCACCTTGCGCTCGGCGGTGCGGTCCGAGGACAGCAGGAAATTCTTCATCACCTGCTGGGTGATCGTGGACGCCCCCCTCAGCGGGCCGCCCATCGCCATGTCGACCCCCGCCTTGGCCATGCCCACCAGATCGTAGCCCTTGTGGAGGTAGAAATTCTTGTCCTCCGCCGAGATGAAGGCCTGCTTCACCAGGATCGGAATCTCCTCGGCAGGCGCGAACAGCCTGCGTTCGCGGGCGAATTCGTCCATCAACGCGCCTTGGCCGGAGTAGATCCGGCTGATCGTCGGCGGCGCGTATTTCGACAGCTGTTCGTGGTTCGGCAGATCCTTCGAGTAGGTGTGGATCACCGCGCCGATGGTCAACGCGGCGGCGAGGGCGGCGTTGGTGCCCCACGAGAAGATCGCCCCGAAAAATGCGAGAACATGTCCAAACACGGCACGGTACTCCATTGCAGACGGGGCCTTGTAACGCCCCGCCGCGGCGGCGTCAAACCCCGAATGCCCCTCCGGGCGCCGCTTTTCGTCGATACCCGACACCCTCCCCAATTCCGAATGCCCCGCGCGGGCGCCGCCGCGCTCAGGTCGGCCAGGGATCGTAGAATTCCCGGTCGTACAGACCCCCGCCTTCGGGCGGCAGGCTCCGGCGGAAGGCCTCCCGGGCCTCCAGGCGCTCCATCCACGCCGAAAGATTCGGGAACGGGTCGAGCCTCGCGAACCTCTTGCACATGTGGAGCGCCTGCCCGCAGCTTACGTCCGCGGCGGAGAACCCGCCGTTCAGCAGGTGGTCGCGGCCATCCGAAAGCGTGGCCTCCAGCGGTCCGTAGGCTTTCTCAAGCCGCTTGGCTTCGATCTTCATCACCGTCGGGGAACGCATGGCGTCTTCGCGGATCACGATGTGCTGCTGGGTCAGCGCGGCGCCGTGTTGGGTGACGGTCTCGGCGTAGTGCACCCAGATCAACCAGTCCGCCCGCTCGCGGTGGCCGGGACTCCGCCCGAGCGCGTCGGGAGAGAACCGCTCGCACAGTATCTCCGTGATGGCTCCGGTCTCCCAGAGGGAGCGGCCATCCATCTCCAGCGCGGGAACGCGGCCGGCCGGGCTGAGGGAGAGGTAGTCCGGGTCGCGCAACGTCCGGTCGAAGGGGCGTGTGGAAACCTCGAACGGGACACCGATCTCGTTCAATAGCCAAAGCGTGCGCATGGAGCGCGTCCCGTGACAGTGGTGAAGGCGCAGCATCGCAAAAATCCTCGTTCGGCCGCCCTTGGGACGGGGCGGAAACCCGCCGTTCCTTGATATCCCGGGGAAGTTCCCGGCGCGGTCGGGAGGCCCGCTCCGCGCTCGGCGCGGCTCCGCGCCCCGCGGGGCGGACGTCCCACCGTCGAAGCGCGGACATCCACCCGGGGACGCGCGGTCGAATCCCCCGCCAACATAAGCAAAACACCGGACCGCGCCACGCGGATTCCACTCCGCGGCCACCCCGGACGACACGGATGCCGCCGAGCGGGCGCATCGTCGCCTCGAACCCTCGACGCCACCGGACGGGGCGCAGGCGCGCGCGGCGGCTCCCGCCTCCGCCGCGCGTTCGCCGAGAGCGCGTCGAAACGCCCCGGGCCGCGGCCGACCGTTCGCGGGCGCGCTCCGCGCCACCTACGAGGAGAACCCGAAAGTCGGCGTTCCGGAATGCCGACCGTTCACGCGCGCCGGGCGACCGCAATGACGCGCTGAGCGTGGGCGGATGGAAACCCGACCGTTCGCGCGCCGGGCGGCCGCCCCTCCGCTCGGCGCTCTCCCCCGGGATCCCATGGTTTTTGGTCCATTCGGAAACCGGACGGGATTCGCGACGGCGCGGAGTCCGTAACGCCCGCCGACGAACATGGGGCGCCGGCGGTATTGATGGATTCGGTGGCGCGGGCCGCGTGAAGATCAACTCGAATCTTGAATGCGCCTACCAATCGACAACCGACGCGGTTTCACACCCAAGCCGCGGGCTCACCATCGAACAATTCCCCCATCACGGTTGGCGTCCCTTCGATGAATCGCGTCCGATGCGCGGGCTTCCGTGGACTCCCCCACCAGTCGTCCGGTTCGGAGACCCGGCCGACGCGCTTCTCCATTGCCGGGAACTCCTCCACGGATTCCCGGCAAAGGGAAGTTCAACCCGCCGAGGCTCCGACCAGGTCCGCGACCAGCGCGCGGAGCTTTCCGCCAGACCGCGAATCGGGCGAATACGGATTGGCGGCCGGGAGCGGGAGACGCCGAAGACTCCGTCCACTCTTCCTCCGGAGCATTCCGCTTGTGCCTCCACGCGTGGCGGCGGCATTGTCGGAATCGATTCGAAGGCCGTGGCGCGCTCGCCGCGAATCGTTAGGATGGCGCGCGGTCCCGCCATCCGGGCACATGTTCAACCCAAGGCGAAAGCGCTCAATGGACAGACTCACGATTCGTCGGCCCGACGACTGGCATCTGCATTTGCGCGACGGCGCCGTGCTGGCCGCCGTCCTGCCGGAAAGCTCCCGCGACTTCGCCCGGGCGATCGTGATGCCGAACCTCGCGCCTCCCGTGCTCACCGCCGCCGACGCCCGCGCCTACCGCGGCCGCGTCATGGCGGCGCTGCCGGAAGGCTCCGAGTTCGAGCCGCTGATGACCCTATATCTGACCGAGGGAACGGACCCCGACGATGTCGCGGCGGGCCACGCGGAGGGCCTCGTCACCGCCGTCAAACTCTACCCGGCGGGCGCGACGACGAACTCGGCTTCCGGCGTGCGCGACATGGACAAGGCCCTGCCCGCGCTGGAGCGCATGGCGGAGATTGGCCTGCCCCTCTGTGTTCATGGCGAGGTGACCGCGCCGGAAGTGGACATTTTCGACCGGGAAGCCGTGTTCCTCGAGACCGTCCTCGACCCCCTCCGCCGCCGCGTCCCCGGCCTGCGCGTTGTGCTCGAGCATGTGACCACCGCCGAGGGCGTGAGCTACGTCCGAAGCAACGACGGGGTCGGCGCCACCATCACGGCCCACCATCTCGTCCTCAACCGCAACCATATCCTGGCGGGCGGCATCCGCCCCCACTATTACTGCCTTCCCGTCGCCAAGCGCGAAAAGCACCGCCGGGCCCTGGTCGAGGCCGCGACATCCGGCGATGGGGATTTTTTCCTGGGCACCGATTCGGCGCCGCACGTGGACGCGGCCAAGGAAACATCCTGCGGCTGCGCCGGCTGTTTCACCGCCCCGGTGGCCATGCCGCTTCTCGCCCATGTGTTCGAGGAGGCCGGCGCGCTCGACCGCCTGGAAGCCTTCGCCTCCTCCAACGGCGCGGCGTATTACGGCCTGCCGCGGAACGACGGCGCGCTCACCTTGGAGAAATCTCCCTTGGACGCGCCGCCGAAGATCGTCACGGGCGACGGACCGGTCACCGTGTTCGATCCCGGATTCACCATCGCCTGGCGGGTCGCGCCGTGATCCGGCCCGCCGCTTCGCCACTTCCGCCAGCCAACGGACGGACGTGGCTCCAACCCTCAACCCAAGGAAATCCCCATGAATCCCTCCACCTCCGCGAACGCGGAAGATGACGGCCCGCTGGACGGCGTTCCGCCCGCCGACGAGATCGCCCGGTTGACCGCCGGAATGCTGCTCGATGTCGAAGCGGTCCACTTCAACGCCGATGAACCCTTCACGCTCTCGTCGGGCAAGCCTTCGCCAACCTACATCGACTGCCGCAAGTTGATATCCTTCCCGCGCGAGCGCGCGCTGCTGATGGACTTTCTCGCCGCCACCGCGCTGCGCGGATCCGGAGGCGCGAAATTCACCAACGTCGCGGGAGGCGAGACCGCTGGAATCCCCTTCGGCGCCCTCGTGGCGGAGCGCCTGGGCCTTCCCATGACCTATGTCCGCAAGAAGCCCAAGGGACACGGCCGCAACGCCCGCATCGAGGGCGTGATGGGCGAAGGCGACCACGTCCTGCTCGTGGAGGATCTGGCCACGGACGGTGGTTCCAAGGTCTCCTTCGTGGAGGCCATCCGCGAAACCGGCGCCTCCTGCGGGCACACCGCGGTGATCTTCTTCTACGGCGTCTTTCCGAACGCCGAATCGGACCTCGCGGACCACGGAATCACGCTCCACCATCTTTGCACCTGGGCGGATGTCGTCCGGGAGGCGCGCCGCCGGGGGAGCATGGACGACGCGACGCTCCGCCAAGTCGAGGACTTTCTCGCCGATCCGGCCGGTTGGCAGGAGGTCCGCATGGGCTCAGCCGGCCCCCGGGCCGCGTGAACGCCGCGGTCGGAGACGGGCCATCCGCCGAAGCGGCTCCAGCGGGGACCGCCGCGACGCGACGGGGATCGACCAAGAGGCGGGAAAGTCGTCCGGGACGGAACCAAAAGTTCCCGGGCATGGTTTGGATGCTCCCTCCCCGCGCGGACGAACCCGTCCTCCCGAGTCCCTTTACGCGTGGCGCCGGGTGATTCGCGGAACGAATCGGCGACAAACCATGTGTCGCGGGCCATGGCCGGATCCCTCCCACCTTGAGCGGGTGACCCGTCTTCACCCGCCTCTCCGTGCAAGGGAACCTGTCGATTCGCGGAACGAATCGGTGAAGAACCGCCGGATCACGCCGCCGGAAGAACCCAAGCTTTCCCAAAAATCGATGGGCGGACCCGTGTACATTGATCGATGCGGCCAAGGCTCCGAGCGGCGACCAAGCCGGTTCAACGAATCTCGACGTGGCGTAAAAATCATGAATTGTTGTTGACTCGAGCTCCCCGACTGGAATATGCGGGGCGGAGAATCGAAAGGATGATGTCATGACACGAATCACCACCCTCCTCGTGGCCTGCGCGCTGACCGTCCTGTCTTCGTGCGGGCCCCAGCGGTTCGTCAAGGAGCTGGATCCGGCGAACTACATTCCCCGGTCGAGCGCGTACCGCACCGCAGTTCACGCCGATTCGGAAACCCACGACTTCCCCGTCGTGACATACGGGAACATGTATGTTCACCGGGCTTGGATTTCCCATGACGGAAACGTCACGCGCAAGGACGTCCGGAACAACATCCAGGACGCCAACCTCACCGTCTACTTCGATCCCGCCGATCCCCAACTCGACGCGGGGCTGGTGTTCACGGAAGGCACGACCTTCCCCGACGGACGGCCCGCCGAAAGCGTCCAGGTGACCGGTGTCTCCACGGACATCTTCCGGGAGAGCAACAATCAAGTTCGGGAGTACTTCGGCAATGTTGGCCACCGGTGGTTCCCGAGGGCTTCCGAGCGGCTATGGTTCGAGGCCAGCAGGATCGCCATCGACGAACGGGACAACGGCGTCATTGAGGCGCGCGGCGGATGGGATCACGCGCAAGCCCGAATTTCGTGGAACGGGGAGGCGGCCCAGATCGATCCCCACGCATACGGCACCTTCAACTATTCCCCGGACAAGGGATTCGGGCAGGCGAGGGTTCGGGCCATGGTTCCATTCTCGGATTGGCACGCATGTTCCGGAGACGAATGCACCCCCGCGTTCTATGGGGTGGGAGTGCGCAGGGCCGACACCGTGGACTTCTACGTCGGTGGGGAAAGCTGACGCCGAGCGCGGTCCGGCATCACCGCGTCGGAGTTCAAAGGCCCGTCGCGGACTCGTTGAACGGGGGCGGCATCACCGCCCCCGTTTTCGTTGGTGGCGCGGGAG
>JANQKA010000073.1 GCA_028281405.1 Hasllibacter sp.
TTCACCGGGACGGACGCGGTCACGGTCGTGGTCCGGGCCACCGATGGCGGGGGCCTGTCCGCCCAGGACGAATTCGTCATCTCGGCGAACGCGAGGCCCACCGCGTCCGGCGATCCGCTGCGGGACGCGACCGCGACGGTCGGGGTCGGGTTGGCTCCCATCGATGTGGCGGGCGCCTTCTCCGACGACGGCGGGGCCGGCGGACTGACCTTCGCGGCGGCTTTGGCCGACGGAGCGGATTTGGGAACGATCGGGCTGGAGTTCGATGGCGCCGGGATCGCCGGTGTCGCCACGTCGGCGGGAGCGTTCGACGTTGTGGTCACCGCCACCGACGAACACGGCGCAGCGTATTCACAAACCTTCACCCTCAAGGTGGAACCCGCCCCGAACCGGGCGCCCGTGGTTTCGGGCGGCGCCCCGGAGGACCGGGAAGAGACGATTGGACGGTCAATCGCTCCCATCGATCTGAGAGGTCTGTTCAGCGATCCCGACGGGGACGCGTTGGCCATCTCCGTGGAATTCAGCCACGGAGATTCCGGCCTAACGTTTGACGCGGCGACCAAGCGGATCGCGGGCGAGTTGGCCGGATCGGACGACGTGACCGTGACCGTAACCGCGGATGACGGCAGGGGAGGTTCGGCCGAGCATTTCTTCACCGTAATCGCGTACGCTCCCGACGGTGAAAATCGGAATCCCGTGGCGACGGACATTCAAGACTGGAATGTGTTCGTCATCAGGCGCAGTCGAATCGAATTGGGTGAATTCAATGTCGGAGGAGGGTTCGCCGATCCGGATCGGGACGACGTATTGACATTCAGATCTCCCGATTTGGCGGGCACGGGACTTTCCATTTCCAATGATGGTTGGATCTCCGGAGTTTACGCGATGGATACGGGCGGAACGTTCGCCATCATCGCCGATGACGGGCGGGGTGGAAGTGTATTGCGGAGCATGAATGTGGAATTTTCTGGATACGGGGATGGCTATGGGAGGATTGTGCAGAACGGCGGCTTAGGAGGCGGCGATGAAATGGTGTTTGGCACTGATAGAAACGACAATCTTTGGAGCTACGTCGGCGATGACGTGCTTTACGGTGGCGCCGGCGATGATTCTCTTAGCGCTGATAGGGGTGACGACACGCTTCACGGTGGCGAAGGCGAAGATTCTCTTGAAGGAGGTTTTGGAGACGACACGCTTCACGGCGGAGGCGGGGATGACCGGCTTTACGGCTACGAGCGGGTCGAGAGCAACAGCAGGAGGAACGACGGTGACGACACGCTTCATGGCGGTGCCGGAGATGATTTTCTTTACGGTGGTTTTGGTGACGACACGCTTCACGGTGGCGACGGGGATGACCAGCTTCACGGCGGCAGCGGTGATGACAAGCTTCAAGGTGGCGTCGGCAATGATGAACTTTTCGGTGACTGGGATGATGACACGCTTCACGGTGGCGCTGGGGATGATCGTCTTGACGGCAGTTTTGGTGACGACACGCTTTACGGTGGCGACGGAGATGACAAACTTTTTGGAAGAGTTGGAGATGATTTCATCGATGGCGGCGACGGCAATGACTTTATAAACGCTGGAACGGGTGTAGATTCCGGTGATGACACGCTTCTTGGCGGAGAAGGTTACGACAGGATTATTGGTGGCGCCGGCGGCGACACCATCTCGGGCGGCGGGGGAAACGACACGCTTCGTGGCAATGCCGGCGACGACACGCTTCGTGGCGGCGACGGTGATGACAGGATTTACGGTGACGGCAGTGGTTACGGAAACGGAGCCCGGTTTACCGGCGGGGAAGGCAATGACAGGATTTTCGGCGGGGACGGCATGGACACCGCCGTGTTCGAAGAAGTCCGGGATGAGTATCGCGTGTCTTTGGAGTTGGTTGACGTGGCCGGATCTTCCATTGCGCAGGTCATCGTGGAATACGTAGGGAGCGCGGTTAGCGCGTACGGCGGACGCGACGAGTTGCGTGACATTGAGTTTTTGGAATTCTGCGACGTGACGATTCAGGTTTCCGATCTCTCGGAAAACACGGAACCCGAGGTGTCGAATCCGGATCGATCGAATCCAACCCTGCATGATTCGAGGATCGGTAATGACGAACAAGAAATCCTTGGAACCAACTTTGATGACATTCTTGAAATCATTGATGGAAATAAAAACGAATTGTACGGCCTACTCGGAAGTGACAAACTTGCGGTCTTAAGTGGAGACGATAATGAGTTGTTCGGTGGGGCGGGAGAGGATATCCTTGAGGTCAGAGGGGGAGATGGAAATTTGCTGTCCGGAGATTCTGACAATGATACACTGTCAATCATAAGCGCAAACGATAATAGGATGTTCGGAGGGACAGGAGATGATTTCCTCGAGGTCAGCGGGGATAGAAATTCGCTGTCCGGAGATTCAGAAAGTGATACACTGTCAATCATAAGCGGATACGATAATGGGATGTTCGGAAGGGAGGGAAATGATATCCTCAAGGTCATAAGCGGGGACAGAAATAATCTGTCCGGAGGTTCTGGAAATGATGAACTGTCAGTCGAAAGCGGGACCGGAAATAGGATGAGAGGTGGGGATGACAACGACATATTCAAAATCCACAATACTGTCCGGTCGGCCACGATCGTCGATTTCGAAGAAAATTTGGACGAGATTCATTTCGTTGACTTTAGCGATCATACGGATTTTATTTTTAGAAATGAAAAAGTATCACTTGGGAATGGAGATATGAGAAATGACGTAATTTTCACTTTAGGCGGCACCATTTTGACGCTGGAGGGCGTGTCTGCGTCGACTAACTTTGCCTTGGGTGATGAATATTTTTTCTCTTGAGATTCCGGCTTAATGAAGAAGGATGAAGCGCCATCGCAAACGCGAGATTGCGAATCATTTCGGCAAAGAGACCACGGATCATGTTCTATTTTCCTCCAAGAGAAACCCGTACGCATTCGGAGCGGGGAATCGGCTTGCGGCGCTAGGCGGTTCGCCTCAACGTAAGGTGATCTTGTGCGGGGTGGGGCTCTGTTTCTCGTCAGTGGAGGTTTTGTTAGGTTGTGGTGGAGGGATTTCACCGCCCGGGGCATTGTCGCCACCCCCCGAAGAGAACGTATTGCCGACGCTCATGGTGGTCGGCGCCGAACGGGGCGAACCCGTTTCAGACTTCTTCGAATCCTTCGCCAATCGGGATTCTCTCGCATTCAGCGCACTGGCGATTCGGGACGGCGAATGGCGTGAACTCGCGGACTTTGGATTGGAGATTGATCGTGGGACTGGGGCGATCAAGAACACGGGAGAGGAATTCACGGTTGCGGATGGCTGGATGATTGTGGTCACGGCCACCGATACAGGGCGGGCCTTCTCCGCGTCCCACACCTTCGTCATCAACAGAACGCCAACCGTTACGGTTTACACCGCCGTGGGGAATCGCACGCTGACGGTTGGCGAGGCGGGTGCTCCGATCGACGTGAGCGGAGGGTTCACCAACCCCGACGGCGATGCGTTGATTTTCGAGGTGACGGGGTTGGGGAACTCCTGCCTGAGGTTCAACCCCTCCGACAATGTGATCGGGGGCACGCTTGTCGGTTCGGACAGCGTGGTGGTTGAAATCACCGCCCGCTACCCCGACGGGAGCGACCGGGCCGTGCGACAGGAGTTGACAAACACGGGCAACCACTGGCTCGCGGTGTCCGGGGCGCCGCTGGAGGATGTACTTCTGACCAACGACAGAGGCCGGGAACTTCTCATCGACGCGCGTCGCGGGTGTCATCCTGACGACCGGCACCCGGAGCGACTCCGTGAACGCGGGTGCTTACTTCGTGGATCCCGACGGTGATTCGCTGACCTCCTCCGCGGCGGTTGGGGAGGCCTCCTCTGACCTCTCCACGGTGGGTCTTTCGATCAACCGCGAAACCGGCGTTATATCGGGGACGTTCACCGGTACGGAGGACACGTCGCTCGCCGTCACCGCAACCGACGTGCACGGCGCGTCGGTTTCAGCGGCCATCGACATCGTCGCCAACGCCGCGCCTGTCGCGCTCGGGCTGCCGGATTTGAATGTCACCGTGGGCGCGGCGATAAACCCTGTCGACGTGGCCGGGGGATTCTCCGACGCGGATTCGAACGTCCTGACCTTCTCCGTGTCCGGCTTGGAAGGGACGGGTCTGTACTTTGACCCCGCCGTCGGCCGGATCATGGGCCTGGTCGCGGTCGAAGTGGTGGTCTCCGTGACCGTTACCGCTCTGGACGGCCGCGGAGGAGAGGCGGTGAAATCCTTCGCGATCACCGCGTCCCCTCCGCCGAACCGAGCGCCCGAACTCATTTCGGAAAACGTCCCGGGCAACCGCGTCGAGACCGTCGGCGAGGAGATTGATGCCATCGAATTGTGCAACCCGTTCAGCGACCCCGACGGGGACGTCCTGACCATCACCGCGGAGTTCAGCCGCGCCGATTCCGGCCTGTCGTTCGACCCGGCGACGCACCGAATCACCGGAATTTTGACCGGAGTCGCCGATGTCGTGGTCACGGTCACGGCGAGCGACGGAACCGCGA
>JANQKA010000139.1 GCA_028281405.1 Hasllibacter sp.
CCCGTGACCATGTAGATCACCTGTTCCGCTATGTTGGTCACGTGATCGCCCATGCGCTCGACGTTCTTGGCGATGAAATGCAGATGCATGCAGGCCGAAATATGGCGCGGATCCTCCATCATGTGCGTGATGAACTCGCGGAACAGGGCGTTGTACATCTGATCCACCTCCTCGTCGCACTGCCACACGTTCCCCGCAAGCGCGACATCGTGGCCGACGAAGGCTTCGAGCACGTCCTTCAACATCGTTTCGACCGCCTGCCCCATGCGGCGGATCGCCCCGGCGGAGCCGTCGATCGGTTCCATCTCCACGAGGACCGAAGTGCGCTTGGCCATGTTCTTGGCCAGATCGCCCATGCGTTCGAGCGCGGCGGACATGCGGATCACGCACATAACCGTGCGCAGGTCTCCCGAAACCGGAGCCCTGAGGGCGATGAGCCGAATGGCCTCGCGGTTGATCTCCTCCTCCATCCCGTCGACGCGCTTGTCGTTTTCGATGACCTTTCGCGCGAGGGACTCGTCGCGCTTCTCCAACGCCCGGGTGGCGTCGAGAATGGCCGCCTCGACGAGGCCGCCCATCTTGCACACGAGGGCCCGGACCGTCTCGAGATCCCGGTCGAACGCCGAAGCGATGTGTTTCGTGGTGTCCTGCATGGCGATCCTATCCGATCCTGCCGGAGATGTACTTCTCGGTGCGCTCGTCCCCGGGGTTGACGAAAATGTCGTCGGTCGCGCCGTATTCCACGAGGTCGCCCAAGTGGAAGAACGCCGTGCGCTGGCTGACCCGGGCGGCCTGTTGCATGGAATGCGTCACGATCACGACGCTGTAGTTCCCGCGCAACCGCTCGATCAAATCCTCGACCTGGGCCGTGGCGATCGGATCGAGGGCGGAGCACGGCTCGTCCATCAGCAGAACCTCCGGCTCCGTGGCGATGGCGCGGGCGATGCACAGACGCTGCTGCTGTCCGCCCGACAGCCCGGTTCCCGGCGCGTCCAGGCGATCCTTGACCTCGTCCCAGATGGCCCCGCCGCGCAGGGACTTCTCCACGATTTCGTCCAACTCCGCCTTGTTCGCCGCCAAGCCGTGGATGCGCGGGCCGTAGGCCACGTTTTCGTAGACCGACTTCGGGAATGGATTCGGCTTCTGGAACACCATGCCGACCTTGGCGCGAAGCTGCACGGGATCGATGCCGCGGTCGTAAATGTTCTCGCCGTCGATCAGGATGTCGCCCTCGACGCGCGCCGAGTCGATCGTGTCGTTCATCCGGTTGAGACAGCGGAGGAAGGTGGATTTGCCGCAGCCGGACGGCCCGATGAAAGCGGTTACAGCCTTGTCCGGTATGTCGACGGTGACGTCCTTGATTGCGTGGTTGTCCCCGTAGAACACCTGCACGTCCCTCGCGGAGATCTTCACCTCGCCTGCTTCCACGTCGGGTTCGGGCATTCGCGCATCCTTCATGGCGTTCCCCTCACCACCGGCGCTCGAACACGCGGCGCAGAACGATGGCGACGATGTTCATGGACAACAGGAATATCAACAGGACGATGATGCCGCCCCAGGCCTTCTCGTAGAATCCGGGGTCGGCGCGGGAGGCCCACGTGTAGATCTGAGCCGGCATCGCGGAGTTCGGATCGGTGAAGCCCGCGACGAAGCCGTCGGGATAGCCCCGGGCGACGAACCCGACCATGCCGATCAGCAGGAGCGGCGCGGTCTCCCCGAGGGCCTGCGCGAGGCCGATGATGGTTCCGGTCAGGATGCCCGGCATCGCCAGCGGCAACACATGGTGGAACACCGCCTGCGTCTTCGAGGCCCCCAGCGCCAGGGCCGCGTCGCGGATCGACGGCGGCACGGCCTTCAGCGAGGCGCGC
Source organism: Hasllibacter sp. (assembly GCA_028281405.1). Taxonomy (GTDB): domain Bacteria; phylum Pseudomonadota; class Alphaproteobacteria; order Rhodobacterales; family Rhodobacteraceae; genus JANQKA01. The sequence goes on from JANQKA010000139.1 coordinate 1,869, forward strand.
GTCGAGATGATGATCGTTGGCAGCGTCATCAACGTCAGCACCAGGCCGCCCACGAGCGGAGCCGATTGCGGCAGGTGGAAAAATTGGATGAACACCGCCAGGCCGAGGATGCCGAACACGATCGAGGGCACCGCCGCGAGATTGGAGATGTTGACCTCGATCAGGTCGGTGAACCAGTTCCGCGGCGCGAATTCCTCGAGATAGATCGACGCGGCGACCCCGATCGGCAGCGACAACGCCAGAACCACCAGCATCATGAAAAAGGAACCGACCACGGCCGCGCCGATTCCGGCTCCTCCGGGATTGTCCACGCCGGAATCGGCGCCCGTGATGAACGGCCAGTTGAACTCCGAATGAATGATCCCGGCCCCGGCCAGCGCGTCCACGAGATCGAGGTCCGCGGCCTTCAGGAAACGGCTGTCGGTGAGCGAGTCGCGCGAAACCCGCCCGTTCATGTAGCCGTCCACCCGCGACGAGGCCGGGAGCGTGAACTCCACCGGCCTTCCGATCCGATCCTCGTTGGCGCGGAAGAATTCCCGGAGCGAACCGCCGGTCTTTCCCAGGATCCTGCGCAGCGAGGCGGCGTCGAACGGCGCCCGTTCCTCCCGCTCCTCCAACATCTCCTGAAGCGCGCCGATCAACACCGCCTCGTAGGCCGCGGTCTTGAGCAGCTGGCCCTCGGCCCGCTCAAACTGTTCCCGACTCAGCGTGATGGTCACGTCGACCACGGTGCGGGTGAAGGCGGGCGCGCCGGAGCGGATGATCGCGGCGGCGAGCACGGCGAGGAACAACACGCCGACGGAGATCGCGGCGACGCCGCAGGCCCTGAACCGCCTCTCGGCGGCGCGCCGCCTTCTCGTGCGGTCGCTCGGCGCGAGCAGGGACGACTTCGGCCGGGGTGGCGGATCGAGGGGGGCATCGACGCTCGCGGCGGACATCACTCGTACTGCTCCCGGTAATTGCGGACGATGTAGAGGGCGAAGACGTTGAGCGCGAGCGTGATGACGAACAGCGTCATGCCGAGCGCGAAGGCGACCAGAGCCTCGGGCGAGGCGAAGTCGCTGTCGCCGGTCAACTGAGACACGATTTTGGCGGTCACGGTCGTCATCGCCTCGAAGGGGTTGAGGCTGAGGCGCGCCGCCGCGCCCGCGCCCAATACGACGATCATGGTTTCCCCAATGGCGCGGGACGCCGCAAGCAGGACGGCCCCGACGATGCCCGGAAGGGCGGCGGGCAGAACCACGCGCTTGATCGTCTCGGATCGCGTGGCCCCGAGGCCGTAGGAACCGTCGCGCATCGCCCGCGGCACCGCGCGGATGATGTCGTCGGACAGCGACGACACGAATGGAATCAGCATCACGCCCATTACCAGTCCGGCGGTCATCACCGAGCGCCCCCCGCCCTGCCAGCTCACGCCGAGCAGCCCGCCCTCGCCGAACACGTCGACAAGCAGCGGGCCCACGGTCAACAGCGCGAAGAGGCCGTAGACGATGGTCGGAATGCCCGCCAGCACCTCGAGCATCGGCTTGGCCACCGAGCGGACTCCCGAACCGGCGTATTCCGACAGGTAGATCGCGGAGAACAGTCCGATCGGAACCGCCACGAGAAGCGCGACGAGGGATATGTACAAGGTGCCCCAAAGCAGCGGCGGCACACCGAGTTCGGAGGATCCGCCACGCCCCGAAAAACTCGGAGCCCAGCTTGTTCCGAAGAAAAATTCATGGGCCGGATAAAGCCCGAAAAACTCGACCGTGTTGAACAGCAGGGACAGCACGATGCCAAGCGTCGTGAGGATCGCGATGGAGGCGGCGGCGATCAGCGCGGCTTCGATCCCCCGCTCCACGACGTTCCGCGCCCGGAATCCCTTCCGCGCCTGGCCGATCCCCCAAAGAGCCCCGAGAACCGCCGCGGCCACCACCGCCGCGGCCATGAACCGGCCGCCCGCGGCGTCGAGCGCGCGGAATTTCCGCGCCGCCTCGAGGACGGGCGCCGTCACGGCGGACGTGACCACGGCTCCCGAATCCCTGAGGCGCGCGGTCATGTCCGCGGGGTCGACCCCGGCGTCGCGGGCGAATTCCTCGTCCATGAGGCCCTTTTCCACGGCGAGGTCGAGGCCGCGGGCGGTTCGGCGCACCTCCGCGAGCGTCAATTCCAGGGAAGTCCCGTCCCGGACCGCCGAGTCCGGGATCATGGCCGAGACGATTCCGTTCACGTAGACGGGCTGCGCGGCCAGCCAGACCGCGAGAAGCAGCAACGCGGGCCCGGCGGATTTCATCGCGACGTTGGCCCCGTGGTAGGCCGGCGTGGAATGAAGACTCCGGCCCTCGCCCCCGACGCCGCGCAGGGCGCGCCCGCGCCCGGCGGCGTATCCCGCGGCGGCGACCGCGAGGACGATCAGGATCAGCCAGATGGTCGGCATCGGATTTTCCCGTTCTCTGACCTGGCTCCGGGAGGCCCGGATCCGCCCGAATCGATCCGCGGCGCCGTGGCGCGCCCGCGGCGGTCCGTGGAAGGACGCGGCCCCTACTTCAACCGGAAGGCCCCCGTGTTCAAGTCATTCCCGCTCTCCGCCGCGCGGGCGCGGGCCCGCGCGCCGGACCAGGCTCACATGTTCACGCCCAACGTCGCCTCTTCCGCGACCATCCGCTGGATTTCGGACAAGCCGGGGTCCGAGACGAGGCCATAGTTCGCGAGCGGACCGTCAGGTCCGGCGACCTCGTCGGAGACGAAGAACCGGGCGTATTCCTTGAGGCCGGGGATCACGCCGATGTGCGCCTTCTTGACGTAGAAGAAGAGAGGCCGGGAAACCGGATACTCGCCGGAGGAGATCGTCCCGGTGGACGGGGCGACTCCCGACATTGTGGCGACCTTCAGTTTGTCGGTGTTGTTCTCGTAGAACGCGAGGCCGAACACGCCGACGCCGTTCCGGTTGGCGTCGATGGAGGCCAACGTCTCGGTGTAGTCGCCGTCGATATCCACCGAGCGGCCGTCGGCGCGCACCTCCAGGCAGGCGTCGTCGGCTTCGTCCCCGGACATGCCGTCCGCCATCATGGCCTTCAAGGCGCCGGTGGCTTCGCAGCCCGCGGCGACGACCTTTTCCTCGAACACCTCGCGGGTGCCGTGCTTCGTGCCGGGGATGAA
>JANQKA010000226.1 GCA_028281405.1 Hasllibacter sp.
GATCCCTTCGAACAGGGATTCTTCGCGATGGTGCACATGCCCCACCTTCAGGCGTTCGAGGATGTGAACAAGAGGGTTTCGCGGCTGTCCGTCAACATCCCCCTGATCCGGCACAACCTCGCGCCGCTCTCCTTCGCCAAGGTGCCGTGGCGCGCCTACATCGACGGCCTCTTGGGAGTCTACGAGCTCAACGACGTGTCGCTGCTCAAGGACGTGTTCATGTGGGCCTATGAAAAGTCGGCGAAGGACTTCATCTCCGTCAGGCCGGATCTGGAAGAGCCTGATCCGTTCCGGATTAAGTACCGCGCCGAATTGCGCGGGGCCGTCGGAGAGTTGATGCGTGGAATGGTCGGACGGGACGGGGTTGTCGCGAAGATCGCGGCTTGGACGGAGGCCCGGATCCCCGTCGAGGATCGGGACCGATTCGTCCAGGCGGTCGAGGATGATCTGCTCACCATGCACGAGGGCAACTTCACCGGATACCGGATAACGACGTCGGAATTCGAGAAGTGGCACGGGGTGTGGGGAACGAATGATCACGGCGAGCGCTTGGCGGGAACGGCCGGAGCTCGGAGGGACGCGCCGGTTTCCGTTTAGAGCGCCGGCGGTTTTGATGGAATCTATGGCGCGAGCCGCGAGAAGATCAACGCGGACCTTCTGAGCGCGCCGACCACCTTCGTCAACAGACATGGCGTTCACACCAAAGTCGCCGACGCTCCTTCCCGTGAACTCGCCGGCGAACGCCCCCGACCCGCGCCCCCGCGATTCGGAGCGGAACGTCCGTCGCGCGGTGGCGGGAGTCGGGGACGCCGGAGGCGCGGGAGATCGTCGATATGCCCGCCAAACCGGCCGGCTAAGGCCGTCCGCCCTCGGAAGGAATGTCGAGAAGACGCCGATAAACGCCCATGATCTCATTGGCCTCGCGCTCCAGCGTGAACCGCTCCAGCACATGGGCGCGGCCTGCCACCCCCATGCGGCGGCGCGCCCCTTCATCGCCCGCCAACCGCGAAATCGCGGCGGACATCGGAGCGGCCTCCCCCGGAGGAACGAGAAGGCCCGCCTCCGCCGGGACGATTTCCCCGAACGCGCCGACGGTGGTCGCCACGACCGGGACGGCGCAGGCCATCGCCTCGAGCGGGGTCAGCCCGAATCCCTCCCAGCGTTGCGGAGCGACGAAAATGTCCAGCGCGGCATACCAATCCGCGATTTCGTCCACCGGAACCTCGCCGGGAAACAGAACCCTGTCGCCGACGCCTTCCAACTCGGCCCCGCGCTTCAGGGTTTCCAGAAACTCCCGGTGCGCGCCGGCGGCGCGGCCGAGAATCACCACACTGACCTCCGTGTTGGACTTCAGGAGCGGAAGCGCGGCATTCAGGAATACATCGGTCCCCTTCTGGGCGCGGATCCGGCCGAAGCACCCCACGAGCAAACCGTCCGGAAGTCCAAGCCGCGCGCGCAGCGCCGCCCGATCCGTCGACGGCGCGAACGCTTCGGCGTCGATGCCGTGGAGGATCACATGGGACGGGCGGTCGAGATAGCCCGCGGTTTTCGAGGATGTGGAGATCACCGCGTCCATCCGCGCGATGAGCCGCTTGGTGTGACGGGTGTGGACGCGTTGCGACGCGGAGGTGAACAGCAGGCGGTAGCGCCGCCGCAGCACCTTCCGCAGCGCGATTCCCAACAGCATCTCGGTGTTGCGCCTGGCGTGCCAGACCCGCCAACGGTCCCGCGGAAGGGTCGCGGCGCGCGCGAGCGGTATGCGCGGAACATCCCCGGGAAGCCCCGGACCCGCCGCGACCACGCCCATCTCCCGCGCCATCAGAGGCACGAGCCGGGCAATCGTGGCGGTGACCCCCGACAGGCGCCTCTTCAGGTTGGGCGCGACGACATCGATTTCATCCGCCCGCATCAGTCCGTCCTGTCCGGAACGAACAGATAGACGATGATCCCGATCAGGGTAATCGCGAAAAACAGCCAGAACACCGACAGGTGGCCGTCGATCGGCGCCCCGCCGCCGGCGTTCGCCGCGTACAGGCGGCCCGTGACGAATTGCATGACGCCCACGCCGCCGATGGCGAACAGGTTGAGCAGGGTCACGCCGCGGCCGATCAGTTGGGGCGGCAGGAACGCGCGGCCGTGCGCCATGATCATCGGAAAGGTCGACCCGAACAGACCAATCAGCGCGAACAGCGCGATGGCGGTTCCGACGTCCGAACCGCCGAACCCGATCAGCGCGGCTAGGACGGCCGCCACCAGGACATGCGCGGCGATGATGACCCATTTGCGCGTGCCGAATATCCGGTCGAGCGGCCCCACCGCGAAACTCCCGGCGACCATCGCGAGTCCCATCGCCAGCGTGGCGTTCCCGATGAGGGTCTCGGTCGCCCCGTGCGCCTCCTTCAGATAGGGGCCGATCCAAAGGCCGCGGATGCCGATGATCGGCGCGTAATCGACGAACAGCATGATCATGACCACCCAAAGCGCCGGGATGCGGAACAAGTCGAGCACCGAACCGCGGTTATCCGGGGAGGCGTCCCGAATCGGATCCTTCACCGTCGCCAATATCGCCGCGCCGGCGAGCGTGGTGACGCAGGCCAGAATGAAGACGGTGCTCCGCCATCCGAACGCCTCGACCGCCAGGGTCAGAGGAAGCGCGGCGGCGATGTTCCCGATCGTGCCGGTTCCCAAAAGCAGCGCGGCCATCGTCGCGAAACGCGCGGGAGGGAAACTTTTCGCGAAAATGTAGAAACTCGCCATCAGGACCGGCGCGCAGCCCGCCCCGATCAGCGCCATCGCGGCGATGATCTGCGGAGGCGTCGTGGCCCAGGCGAACAGCGCCGCGCCGAAGCCTCCCCCGAATGTCAGCAGCGCGGCCGCGGTCAGCCGCGGCCCGAACCGGTCCAACGACGCGCCCACGGGAATCTGCATCGCTGCGAAGGTCAGGAACCAGGCCGACGAGGCGTTGGCGAGGTCGTCGGCGCCGGCCCCCGCGTCCCGCTCCAGGACCGGGGCGAGAACGGCGAGGAACGCGCGGTAGAACTGGCTCAGGAAATAGGCCAGCGCGAGGGAGGCGATGCCGGCGCGCACGTCAGGCGGCCCCGGCGGTTGCCGCGCGGAGCCGGATCAGCGCCAGCACCGTGTCGATCGTCGGGGTCGGGATTCCGGTCAGAAGGCCCAATTCCCGCACCGACGCGACCAGGGCGTCGATTTCCATGGGACGCCCCGCCTCCAGATCCTGCAGCATCGACGTGCGGTGCGCGCCCACCGCCGCTCCCCCGTCGATCCGCCGCTCGACGTCGATGGCGAACCTCGCCCCAAGCCGTTCGCCGACCGCCTGCGCCTCGAGCATCATGTTCCGGGCGACGCCGCGCGTCCCGGGGTCCGCGCACAGAACATCCAGGGTGGCGTGGGTCAGCGCGGAGATTGGATTGAACGACAGGTTGCCCCAGAGCTTGATCCATATCTCGTCGCGGATGCGCGGGCGCACCGGCGCGCGCAGCCCCGCCGTCCGCAACGCCGCGGAAAGCGCCCCCGCCCGCTCGGATTTGCCGCCGGCCGGTTCGCCGAGCGTGAACCTGTCGCCCCCGAGGTGCCGCACCACCCCCGGTTCGGCGATCTCCGCGGCCGGATGGACGACGCAGCCGAGAATCCGGTCCGGACCCAATCCGTCCCATTGGACGCCGCCCGGGTCGAGGGTCTCCAGCCGCGATCCCTCCAGATCCCCGCCGATCCCGTGGAAATACCACCACGGCAGGCCGTTGACCGCCCAGACGACGCAGGTGCCGGGACCGAGCAGCGGCCGGATCCGGTCAACCGCGCCGGGCACCGAATGCGCCTTCAGCGTGATGAACACGTAGTCCTGGGGCCCGAACTCCGACGGATCCTCCCCGGCCCCGACCCGCGCGGTCGACGCGCCGTCGGAGTCGATCAATCGCAGTCCCCGTTCGCGCATGGCCTCGAGATGCGGCCCCCGCGCCACGACGGCGACCTCGGCCGCTCCGGACCGCGCCAGCCGCGCCGCCAGGAAGCCGCCGATCGCGCCGGCGCCGAACACGCAGATCCTCACGCCAGCCCCAATTCCCGGGCGAGTCCGATCCGCCGCAATTTGCCGGTCGCCCCCTTCGGGATTTCATCCAGGATCACCACCCTGCGCGGAACCTTGAAGGGCGCGAGCCGCGCCGCCGCGAATTCGCGGATGCCGCGCTCGTCCGCCTCCATTCCGTCGCGCAGCACGCAGGCCGCGGCGACCTCCTCCCCGAGTTTGTCATGGGGCAGCGCGAACGTGACCACCTGCCGCACCGCCGGATGGTCCATCAGGACGCCGTCGACCTCCAGCGGCGACACCTTTTCCCCGCCGCGGTTGATGATCTCCTTGAGGCGCCCCGTCAGGCGGAGGAATCCGTCGTCGTCGAACGCGCCCTGATCGCCGGTTCGGAACCAGCGTTTCCCCCCGGCCTCGAAGAAACTCTCCGCGTTGGCCTCGGGATTGCCCTCGTAGCCGGGCGTGACGTTCGGACCCGACACCGCGACCTCGCCGACGCCCTCGATCAAACGGTCCTCGCTTTCGTGCGCGATGCGGACCAAGGGGCCGGCCTCCACGCCCACCGATCCCGGCTTCCGGGCGCGCGGCGGAAGCGGATTCGAACACATTTGATGCGCCGCCTCGGTCATGCCGTAGCTTTCGATCACCGGAGCGCCGAGCGCCTCCTCCAATTCCTCCATCACCCGCGCGGGAAGCGACGCGGAGGACGAGCGCGCGAAGCGCAATTTCACCCCGTCGGGTAACCCCGCGTGCCTTCCGGCCCGCGCCAGGATCGCCTGATGCATCGTCGGCACCGCCGTGTACCAGGTGGGCGCGGCTTCCGAGAGCCAGCCGCGGAACCGCAGCGCGTCGAAGCCGGGCGCGCACCAAACCCGACCGCCCGCGGCGAGCGAAGCCAGAACCGCCGCCACCAGGCCGTGGATGTGGAACAGCGGCATCACGTTCAGGCAGCGGTCTCCGGATGTCAGGGACAGGGAATTCACGATGTTCAAGGCCGAGGCGTGAAGATTGCGCTGCGTCAGCGGGACGATCTTCGGCCGGGACGTGGTGCCCGAGGTGTGCAGGATCAGCGCGTGGTCGCCGGCGCCCGGGGCGGGGCCCGCGGTTTCGGCCGGGCAGTCCAACTCGAAGCTTCCCGCCGGGGCGTCCTGCGGCGTCGACAGGCGCGGCGTGGCCAAGCCCAGCCTTTCCGCGGCGGCCAGCGCCGGCCCGTCGTATCCCTCCGCCAGGATGACGGCCCCGGCCCCGGTGTCCCCGAGGTGAAAGGCGAACTCGTCCTCGGTGAGCGCCGGGTTCAGCGGCGCGGCCGCGGCGGCCTGCGAGGCGGCCACGAAGGCCGAGGCCATTTCGGGTCCGTTGGGCAGGACGATCGCCACGCGGTCCTCCGCGCCGATCCCCGCTCCCGCCAGGGAGTCCGCGACCCGCGCCGACAGCGCGCGCAACCGCCCGTAGGTCAACCACTCCCGTCCGGGCGCGCCGATGGCCGGCGCTTCCGCGGGGTGCTCCGCGATCAGGGCGGACACGAGTTCGGACATGGCCACCCTTTCCGGAGGCGCGCCGGGGCGTCGGATTCCCGGATCGGCGGGCCGAAGTCTAAACCCATTCGCGCTCCGGCGGAATCGGCCGGATCCCGCGGCGCGTTTCCGACCGCCGTCCCATCGGGACATTCGGACACGCGCTTCCGACGGCGGTGGAACCCATCGGCGCGGCTTCACGCGTCATTCGCCCGGATGACGCCCCCGCCAACCGGCGGAGGCGGGCGGGAGGTCGGGCCGAATCGCCGGGCCGGCCTCGGACCAACGGGCGCGTTCCGCGTCCGATGGAAGCGCCCGGGTTCGGCCGCCGGCCCCCTTCGGCGGCGTTCCCGCTCCGAAGCCCCGCGGGGGCCGGCGTGGAAACGCCCGGCCCGGCGGAAAGGGTCGGGACGGCCGCGCGGAGGGCCGCGTCAGGCGAACGTCACCCGTTTCGACAACGGAAGCTCGCGGTGGCGCTCGCCGTCGAGATCGTGAAGCGCGTTCATGAGGGCGGGCGTCGACGGCGGCGTGCCGGGCTCCCCCAAGCCTCCCATGTGCTCCTGATTCGACTGGAGCGCGATATGGATCGCCGGAGTCTGGTCGATCCGCATCACCTCGTAATCGTGGAAATTCGACTGCTCCACCCTTCCCTCGGACAGGGTGATCTCCCCCGTCATCGCCGCCGAGAGGCCGTAGACGATGCCGCTCATCAGCTGCGCCTCGGCGTTGCCGGGGTCGAGGACGAGGCCGGGATCGGCGGCGCACCAGACATCGGTGATCCGGACGCCCCGGTCGGTCCGGCGGACCTGGACGACCTGGGCGCAGCCGGTGCCGAAGGAATGGCAGAAGGCCACCCCGCGGCCCACGCCCTCCGGCGTGCTCCCGGTCCAGCCCGACATGGCGCGAACCCGCTCTAGAAGCAGCGCCGAGGGTTCGTGTTCGTCGCGCATCATCCCGAGCCGGAACTCGATCGGGTCGCGCCCCGCGGCTTCGGCGAGCTCGTCGATGAAGCATTCGTGATAGACCGCGTTCTGGGTGTTGCCGACGGACCGCCAGAAGCCGATCGGCACCGGAATCTCGGGGTGGAACGCCCGGACGCGGTAATTTTCGATCCGGTAGGGCTGGTTCGCCGACCCTTCCGTCGTCGTGGCGTCCGGTCCCGGCGGCGTGAAGCCGAAGATGCGGGGCGCGGACTGGTGGAACACCGAAGGCGCGGCCACGTCGATGGCCAGCGAAACCAGTTCGCCGTCCTTCACCTCGCCGCGCGCCCGTCCGATCGTCGCGGGGCGGTAGGTGTCGTGACGCGTGTCCTCTTCCCGGCTCCAGACCAATTGGATCGGCGTGCCCGGCATCTCAATCGCCACCCGCGTGGCCTGGACCGCCACGTCGGGTTCGGCGCGCCGTCCGAAGCCCCCGCCCATGTAGGGCGTCACGATCTCGACGGCGGAGCTTTCGATTCCGGCCGTCTCGGCGCAGCGGTCCCGGAGCACGGTCGGCGCCTGGTTGCCGGTCCAGACCGTGAGCCGCCCGTCGACGAAGAGCGCGGTCGCGTTCATGGGCTCCATGCAGGCGTGGGCGAGATAAGGCAGGCGGTATTCCGCTTCGACCGCGGTCGGTCCCACCCGGAGCGCGTCCACGTCGCCGTCGTCGCGGTCGACCTGGTCGGGTTCGCCGTCGAAGGACGCGGCGATCGCGTCCATGATTTCAGCCGAGGTTTCCGGGTAGGTGGGAGCCTCCCAAACCACCTCGACCGTGTCCACGGCGCGCATCGCGGTCCATGTGTCGTCCGCCACCGCGGCCACCGCGTCGGGAAGCCGCAGAATCTTCCGGACGCCGGGAATCGCCCTGGCCTCGAAGGTGTCCATGTCGAGCAGGCGGCCGCCGAACACGGGGCTCGCCTTGACCGAGGCGAAGAGCATCCCTTCGAGTCTGACGTCCAATCCGTATTCGGCCGTTCCGGTCACCTTCCCGACCATGTCCACGCGGGGCATGGTGGTGCCAAGGTGGCGCCACCTCCGGGGACTCCTGAGTTCGGGGTTCTTGGGCGCCTCGATGCCCCGGGCCTCCTCGACGAGGTCCGTGTAGGCGACCCGCACGCTGCCGGGCCCGACGACGAAGCCGTCCTGCGTGGAAAGCGCTCCCGGGGCCGCGCCGAGCCGCTTGGCGGCCGCCTGGATGATCACGTGCCTGGCCGCGGCGCCCGCGGCGCGCATCTTCTCGAACCCGTCGATCATCGACGTGGACCCGCCGGTCATCTGGACGCCCATCAGCTTGCCGACCGCGGGCATGGCGTCGCGGGCCAGATCGATGAGGAAACCGTGCTTGTAGTGCGGCGCGGGCACCGCCGCGGCCATCATGCCGCCGTTGAAATAGGCCTCCGCCGCCGGCCCGTGGATCACCCGGACGCTCTCCCAGGGCACGTCGAGCTCCTCGGCGGCCAGCGCGGCCAGGGTGGTGTGGACGCCTTGGCCCATTTCCGCCCTCGGCGCGACGATGGTGACGCCTCCGGAGTCGAGGACGACCCACGGGTTCAGGACCGCTTCTCCGTCTTCCGGGCTCAGCGGATTCTCCAGCGGCTTCCTGATTTGGTACACGCCGAAAGCGACGCCGCCCGCGACCGCGACCGAACCGACGAGGAAGGTGCGCCGCGCGATTCTTCCGATTCGGGACATCTCAGGCCTCCTTGATCTTTTTGGCCGCGTCCTTGATCGCCGCGCGGATGCGGGGATAGGTGCCGCAGCGGCAGATGTTGCCCGACATGGCGTCGTCGATGTCTTCGTCCGTGGGGGACGGAATGTCGTTCAACAGCGCGACGGCCGACATGATCTGGCCGGATTGGCAATAGCCGCATTGGGCGACCTGATGCTCGACCCAGGCCTCCTGCACGGCGTTCAAAGCCTCCGGGTTTCCGACGCCTTCGATCGTGACGACCTCGGCGTCTTCGGCGAAGGAGACGGGCGTGGAGCAGGAGCGGTGCGGCACTCCGTCCAAATGCACGGTGCAGGCGCCGCACTGGGCGATGCCGCATCCGAATTTCGTGCCCGTGAGGTTGAGGCGGTCCCTCAGCACCCACAGGAGAGGCATGTTGGGGGAGACGTCCACATCGTGGCGGACGCCGTTGACTGTCAGTATCATGAATGCGTTTCTCCCGACGCCGTTTTCCGGCCCCTTGCTCGGGTTGTTTTCCGGTGGCAATGACCGGACCCGGGCTTCTTACCCGGGTTGTCGCCCGGTGGCAATGGCCGGACCGG
>JANQKA010000229.1 GCA_028281405.1 Hasllibacter sp.
TCCACTCAATGGCTTCCGACCATCTCGCCTGCGACAAGGCCGTGTGGGACGCCATGCCGGAGCGTCACCGCGCGATCCTGTCGACCGCCATGAAGGCGCCATCGTTTCATACCGCCTTGGCGGTGGAGAGAAAGAACGCGGAGGCCTACGCTTGGCTGCGCGGGCGGGGAGTCGACTTGGGATGGATCAACGGCGGGCAGTGGGATTTCGAGGCATCCTTGACGAATTGGACCGAATTCGCGGTCACTCCGGAGGCCGAGAAGGTCATCGACGACCATGTCGAGTATTTGGCTCTGCTCGGCTTGGCTTCCCGATAATCCCGCGCGTCGGATGAACAGGCAAAGGTTCGGTTCGTCCTCGGCACGGCCGTGGACGCGCAATCGGAGGATGGTTTTTCCGAGGCGGGTGCGATCCGGCCATCATCGAACAGGTTCGTCAGGCGTGCGCGGGATGGCGCGTTCCGCTGGCCGTGGAAATTTGGGATTGCCGTGACCGGGGCGGGGATGACCACCCCGATAAAAATTGGCTTTGCGGCGGCCCAAATTGGAGATCGATGGATATACCGCTCGACGATTGCCTGGAGATGGCGGCCCTCGTCGTGAGGTCCAAGCCTTGGATTGCTGTGCCGGGTTCAATGGGCGCGGTGACGTCGTGGCCGGACATCGACATCGGTTCCGAATCATCCGCATCGTTTTCACCCGGCGCGGGCCGGTACGAAAGTACGTCGCCGGCCGACATTCAACCCGGAGTTTTGATCCAACTGGGAACCCATCCCTTCGCGGCTCGATCAACCATCGGCTTCGTCGAAATAGTCCGCATCGATCTTCACCAACTCGATGGTGCGATGGCAGCGAACGGCGACTCCGTGCTTCACCAGAAGCCGAGTCAGTTCATCGCCGTCGATCAGGACCAAGCGTTTTGAACTGTTTTGCGCGTGACTGACGGCTTCTTCGTCGAATTCGCCCGTGGTGATGAACACGCCCTTCGTGGTTCCGCGTTCATCCAGCGCTCCGGCGAACTCGCGGATTTTCTCAACGCCGACACGGACGGAGTTTTTCCGCGCCCGAAGATGTATGACATCCGATCCAAGCGAATCTTGGCTTTTGTCGCCTTCGATTTCGCCGTCAACCGTGCGTTTGAAGTTCGCGCAGAGTTTATCGGTCTCGTATCCCAATCCGAGCATTAGGTCGGTGATCGGTTTTTCGAACGATGCGGGACCCGCCCCCGAGACGAGATCGAGAAGCTTTTCCCGCAGGGTGTCGTTCATGTCCTCGAACGCCTCTTCGAATGCCGAGCCGGTCCGTCATCGGGCGTGGCGGCGGCGCTTCAGGTCGGCTTGACCCGGCTGGGACGTCGCGTCCCTGTCCTGCTTTGGAAATCTCTGAAGCCCTCGAATTGTAAGAGGAACTTCCGGTCAATCCTTTCGGGCGGGTCCAACAGAACGGTCTTCCCCAATGGTGTGATCGCGAAGTATCCTCGGCGCGGACGCTCGACGAGGCCGGCGTGAACGAGATAAGTGACTGCCCATTTGACGCGGTCCTTCACCCTCGTTATGGTTCCGCCCGGGACAAGCTCATCACGCTCTCGTTCAGTGATTTCGAATTCGTCGGCGATTATATCCACGGCCTCCGATGGCTTGATCGCGCCCCCGTCGGATATCCGGAGGACGGGCAGGAAGAAGGAGTGAAAATCCGGGATCGGCATCGGGTCACCTCTAGCTCATGTTCACGCCGATGGATACCCCATCTTGAGAATTACCGCAACACCCCGATTCGCGTGAATTGCAAGCCGCGCGATTCGGCGGAACACACCGGCCACATCCTCCCGCATCCGTGTCATTGGACAAACCAACCGCGACACGGGCTTGGACCAGCTCCTCGGGGGGAGTCGGGCGCGATTCCATTGGGATCGGAGATACCAATCCCGCGCCGCGCGCGGCGTGCCCGGCCAGGCGGTTTTCCGGGACACGGGTTGCCCCGCCCCAAGCGCCCGATATATCGGAGGAAATCGCTTGCGGAGCGGGGACGGCCCGCGGTTTCGGACATGAGACACCTCACCATCAGCCATGACATCGTCCTTGTCGGCGGTGGGCACGCGCACGCGCTGGTTCTGCGCGAATTCGGCAGGCGTCCCGTCGCCGGAGCGCGCCTCACGCTGATCGACCCGGATCCCAAGGCCCCTTACACCGGGATGCTGCCGGGCCACGTGGCGGGACACTACGGCCGGGACGAGTTGGAGATCGATCTGGTCGGGTTGGCGCGGTTCGCCGGCGCCCGCCTTATTCCGGCCCGGGCCGAGGGAATCGATCTCGCGGCGGGCGCCGTGACGGTGGCGGGGCGGCCTCCGGTGGGATTCGACCAGTTGTCGCTGGACATCGGAATCACCTCCGACATGCCCGCCCTCCCCGGATTCACGGAACATGGCGTCGCCGCAAAGCCGCTCGGCCGATTCGCCGACCGATGGCGGAGGGTGGTCGAAGGAGCCGAACCGGGAATGCGGCTGCCCGTCGTGGTGATCGGCGGCGGCGTGGCGGGGGTGGAACTGTCGATGGCCATGTCTCACCGCCTGAAGCGGGCCGGCGCGGAACCGGTGGTCACGGTGGTTGAGGCGGGAACCGCGCTGCGGGGAATCTCGGACGCCGCGCGGAAGGCGCTTCTCCGCGCGCTACGGGATCAAGGAATCACTCTGGCCGAACACGCGGAGGTCGCCGAGGTCCGGGCGGATTCGGTGCGGCTGTCGGACGGGCGCGACATTCCCGCGGCGTTGACGGTCGGCGCGGCCGGAGCCCGCCCCCACGACTGGCTCGCCGGCGCCGGGCTCGACTTGACCGATGGGTGCGTGACCGTCGACCGCCATCTCAGAAGCGTGACCGACCCGCGCGTGTTCGCCGCGGGCGATTGCGCCCATCTTTCGCACGCTCCGCGGCCAAAGGCCGGTGTCTACGCGGTTCGGGCGGCGCCCGCGCTCGACGCGAATCTTCGGGCCGTGGCGGCCGGGGGGCCGCTCGTCCCGTTCGACCCGCAGGGCGACTATCTCAAACTCGTCTCGCTGGGCGGCAAGTCCGCCTTGGCCGACAAGTTCGGGCGGGCGTTCGAGGGAAGGCTCATGTGGCGGTTGAAGGATTGGATCGACCGCGCCTTCATGGATCAATTCCACGACCCGCCCCGGATGGACCAACCCGGTCCGCCCCCCGAAACGGCGGTGGAGACGCGCAGGATCGCCCTCGGGGCTCCCCCGCTCTGCGGAGGGTGCGGCGCCAAGGTCGCCGCGGACGTCCTGGGCGGAGCGCTCGGTGACCTGTCCGGGCGGCGAGGAGACGTGGAGAGCGTCATCGGCGACGACGCGGCGATTCTGAAGGTCGGAGGCGCGCGCCAGGTCTTGTCGGTGGACCACCTGCGCGAATTCACCCGCGATCCATTTCTCATGGGACGCGTCACCGCGGTCCACGCAATGGGCGATATTTGGGCGATGGGCGCCTCCCCGCAGGCCGCGCTGCCGTCCATAACACTGGAGACGATGACGCCGCGCCTGCAGCGCAGGACATTGGCCGAGCTGATCGCCGGCATCCGCTCCGTCACCGACCCGGCGGGCGCGGCGATTGTCGGGGGCCACACCTCGCAGGGAGCGGAGATGTCGGTGGGGCTGTCGTTGACGGGCCTCGTGGACAGGCCGGTCACCAACGCGGGCGCGAGGCCGGGGGACGCGCTGGTGCTCACGAAACCCCTCGGTTCGGGCGTGATCCTCGCGGCGGAAATGTCGGGACGGGCCGACGGAAGGGTGGTGGCCTCGGCGTTTGGCGAGATGCAAACCGATCAAGCGGCCGCGTCGCGCGTTCTCGCCCCCGTGGCGCGTTCGATGACGGATGTGACGGGCTTCGGTCTCGCCGGTCATCTCCTGTCGATGATGCGGGCCTCCGGAGCCGCCGCGGAACTCGCCGCGGAAAGCATTCCCGCGATGGACGGCGCGGCCGAACTATACGCCGAAGGCGTCCGCCCGTCGCTGTGGCCGCAGAACCGGGAGGCCGCGTTCGGCGGCGACCTCGATCTTCTCTACGACCCGCAAACCGCGGGCGGCCTTCTTGCCGCCGTGCCGGCGTCGGAGGCCGAAGGAGTGCTGTCCGCGCTGGTGTCGGCGGGTGTTCCCGCGACACGGATCGGCAAGGTGACCGAAGGGATTCCGGCTGTGACGCTCGTCTGAGGCCG
>JANQKA010000239.1 GCA_028281405.1 Hasllibacter sp.
ATTTTCGAGGATGTTGCGCTGGATCACCGGCGGAGTGACCGTGCCGTGGTAGCCTTGGCCGATCATGGTCGAGAACACCCGGTTCCGGGACGCCACCCGACGGAGGTGGTGGAGCAGCTCGCGTTCCGACATCGGCGCGCCTGTCGCGAGCGGCGCGGATTGGCGGATCGATTCCGGCACGGTCTCGTCGATCAGCGCGTCGAGGTCCGACGCGCCGATCGCGTTCAGCATCTCCTCCATTTCCGAGGGCGAAGGTCCGATGTGCCGCCGGTTGGCGAAATCGTAGGGTTCGTAGTCCGTGGGCGTGAAAGTCATCGGTCGGCTCCCGTCCGGAATTGGGCGGCGTCAACAGGGCGTCGGGACAGGGGACGCCCGGGGGCGCGGGACGTCAGGAAATCATCTTCTGGTAGGCGGTCTCGTCCAGGTGTTCGTCCATTTGGGACGGGTCGGATGGCTTGATCTTGAAGAACCACCCGTCCCCCATGGGGTCTTCGTTGATCCTCCCGGGCGATTCGACGAGCGCGTCGTTGACCTCGACGATCTCGCCGTCGAGCGGCGCGAGGATTTCGGACGCCGCCTTGACGCTTTCGATGACCACGCAATTCCCGTCCTTGGTGACGATGGACCCCACCTCGGGCAGTTCGACGAAGACGAGCTCCCCGAGCTGCTCGGCGGCGTGTTCGGTGATGCCCACGACGACCCCGTCGTCCTCGGGCCTCAGCCATTCGTGTTCTTCGGTGTATTTCATGGTGGATGCCTTTCAGCGTTTGAAATTGGCGGGCACGAAGGGAAGTGAGGCGACCGCCGCGGGCAGGCGGCGGCCGCGGACCTCCCCGAACAGCCTCGTTCCGGGGGAGGCGTGCCGGGAGTCGACCAGGCCCATGGCGACGGGAACTCCGACGGTCGGCCCGAAGCAGCCGGAGGTCACGCGGCCGACGGGGGACGCGGCGTCCTCTTCGGCGAAGAGGTCCGCGCCTTCGCGGATCGGCGCGCGGCCTTCGGGAGAGAGGCCCACGCGGAGGCGGGCCGGCGCGTCGCCGAGGATCGCGTCCGCGCCGCGGAAATCGGGCCGCGCGGTCCGCCGGGCCTTGCCGATGGACCAGCCGAGGCGGGCCTCGGCGGGCGTCGTGTCCGCGCCGATGTCGTGTCCGTAAAGCGGAAGCCCGGCCTCCAACCGCAGCGAATCGCGCGCGCCGAGGCCGACCGCTTCGACCCTTTCGTCCGAAAGCAGCGCGGTGGCGAAGGCTTCCGCCCGATCGGAGGGAAGGCTGATCTCGAAGCCGTCCTCGCCGGTGTAGCCGGATCGGGAAACCCAGAGCTCGGCCCCGTCGAAGTGGAATGTTTCGGAATCCATGAACCGCATCGCCTCCACGCCCTTCACGAGCGCGGCGAGCGCCGGCTCGGCCTCCGGTCCCTGCAGCGCCACCAGCGCCCGGGAGGGAACCTGTTCGACGGAGATTCCGGGCAGGCCGTCCCGGAGATGGGCGATGTCGTGGTCCGCGCGGGCCGCGTTCACGACGAGGAAAAGATGGTCGCCGCGGTTCGCGACCATCAAGTCGTCGAGGATTCCGCCGCGCTCGTCCGTGAACAGCGCGTAGCGCTGCCGTCCTTCGGCGAGGCCCTCGATGTCTGCGGGAACCAGCTTCTCCAGCGCCCGCGCGGCCCCGTCGCCGCGCAGGATCACCTGGCCCATGTGTCCGACGTCGAACAACCCGGCGGCGGCGCGCGTGTGCCGATGCTCCTTCATCACGCCAAGTCCGTACTGGACGGGCATGTCCCATCCCGCGAATTCGACCATGCGCGCGCCGAGGCGGGCGTGAAGCGCGTGAAGCGGGGTTCGCTTCAAGTCGGGCATCCGATCTCCTCCGCCGGGTCGGGTCCGGCCCCCCACGTCCCCGCCAAGGGACGGCTGTTGCATCGGCGCTTCCACCCGGGCCTTCCCGCGACCGCCCGCCGGATCCGGAATCGCGCCGGGCCGCGTCGCCCGGCCGGCGTTCATCCGGACTCCCCCGCGCGGCGGTGGATGCTACCGGGGAGCCGGGGTTCCGGCAAGCCGAAGCACGCGCGAAACTCGGCGCGCCGCCGCCGATCCGGTGGACAAGCGCGCCGCGCCGGGTTCTTATCGGGTCTGATCGGGGCGGAATCCCCGCGAGTAACAGGGAGTAAAGAGATGAAAGTCAGCATGAAGGTCAACGGGACCGGAATGTCCGGCGAGGTCGAGGGCCGCACCCTTCTGGTCGAGTTCCTGCGCGGGGGGCTGGGACTGACCGGCACCCATGTGGGCTGCGACACGTCCCAATGCGGCGCCTGCGTCGTGCACGTGAACGGCGAGGCCGTGAAGGCCTGCACCATGTTCGCCGCCGAGGCGGACGGGGCCGAGGTCACGACCATCGAGGGCATGGCCAACGCCGATGGTTCCCTGTCGACGATCCAGCAGGCGTTCCAGGATCATCACGGGCTCCAGTGCGGGTTCTGCACGCCGGGCATGGTGATGTCCGCTGCCGCCCTGCTCAAGGAGAACCCGAAGCCGACGGAAGCCCAGGTGCGCGAGTATCTCGAGGGAAACCTCTGCCGCTGCACGGGCTACCACAACATCGTCAAGGCGATCATGGCCGCCAGCGGCCAGGCCGTCGAAATGACCGCGGCCGGGTGAGCCGCGCGGGAGGAGGATCCGACAATGCCGAAGGATTTCGGAATCGGCGCCAGCACCAAGCGGCGCGAGGACGTGCGTTTCCTGACCGGGAAGGGCCGTTACACCGACGACATCAACCTGCCGAATCAGCTTCACGTGGCGTTTCTGCGCTCGGACAAGGCCCACGGCCTGCTCAAGGGCGTCGACACCGCAGAGGCATCCCGGATGCCGGGCGTGGTCCGCGTGTTCACGGGAGCGGACTTCGAGGGCGTGGGGGGCCTGCCCTGCGGCTGGCAGGTGACCGACCGCGAGGGCAATCCGATGCAGGAGCCGGGCCACCCGGTCCTGGCCCGGGGCAAGGTGCGGCACGTGGGCGACCCGATCGCCGCCGTCGTGGCCGACACCCAGGAGCGGGCCCGTGACGCGGTCGAAAAAATCTCCGCGGACATCGAGGAGCTGCCGGCCGTCGTGGACATGAGGAAGGCCGTCGTGGCCGGCTCCCCGAAGGTTCACGACGAACTGACCTCCAACCTCTGCTACGACTGGGGCTTCGTGGAGGAGAACAGGGAGAAGGTGGATCAGGCCTTCGCGGGGGCCCACCACGTCACCACGCTGGAGTTGGTCAACAACCGCCTCGTCGCGAATCCGATGGAGCCGCGCGTCGCGGTGGGCGACTACACCGCGCACAACGGCGAATCGACGCTCTACACCACCTCCCAGAATCCCCACGTCATCCGCCTGTTGATGGGCGCGTTCGTCCTGAGCATCCCCGAGCACAAGCTGCGGGTGGTGGCGCCGGACGTGGGCGGCGGGTTCGGCACCAAGATCTTCCATTACGCGGAGGAGGCCTTCTGCACCTTCGCGGCCAGGGAGATCGGCCGGCCAGTGAAGTGGACTTCGTCCAGGTCCGAGGCGTTCGTGTCGGACGCCCACGGCCGGGACCACGTCACCAGGATCGAACTGGCGCTGGACGCCGACGGCGTGTTCCAGGCGATCCGCACCGAGACCTTCGCCAACATGGGCGCCTATCTCTCGACCTTCGCGCCGTCGGTGCCGACCTGGCTCCATGGCACGTTGATGGCGGGCAACTACGGGACGCCGCTGATCTACGTGAACGTGAAGGCGGTGTTCACCAACACGGTGCCGGTCGACGCCTACCGTGGCGCGGGCCGTCCCGAGGCCACGTTCCAGCTGGAGCGGGTCATCGACAAGGCGGCGATCGAGATGGGGATGGACCCGGCGGAGATTCGGAGGAAAAACTTCATCACGAAGTTCCCCTACGCCACGCCCGTGGCGGTGGAATACGACACCGGCGATTACAACGCCACGCTCGAAAAACTGCTGTCGATCTCCGACAGGGACGGCTTCGAGGGCCGTCTGGCCGCTTCGAAGGCGAAGGGCAGACTGCGCGGCTTCGGCCTCAACTGCTACATCGAGGCCTGCGGCATCGCGCCCAGCCAACTCGTCGGTCAGCTCGGCGCCCGCGCCGGCCTCTACGAGAGCGCCACGGTCCGCGTGAACGCGACCGGCGGGGTGGTGGTGATGACGGGATCCCACAGCCACGGCCAGGGCCACGAGACGACGTTCCCCCAGGTGATCGCGGACATGATCGGCATCGACCCGGGGATGATCGAAATCGAGCACGGGGACACGGCGAACACCCCGATGGGCATGGGCACCTACGGCTCCCGCTCGATCGCGGTCGGCGGCTCGGCCATGGTGCGGGCCGCCGAAAAGGTCATCAAAAAGGCCAAGAAGATCGCCGCCCATCTCATGGAGGCGTCCGAGGGCGACATCGAACTCGCCGACGGCAAGTTCACCGTCGCGGGCACCGACAAGGAATTGGCCTGGGGCGACGTCACCCTGGCGGCCTACGTGCCGCACAATTACCCGCTGGAGGACATCGAGCCCGGGTTGGAGGAGACGGCGTTCTACGATCCGGCGAACTTCACCTTCCCGGCGGGGGCCTATTGCTGCGAGGTCGAGGTGGACCCCGACACCGGGGCGGTCACCGTCGAGCGGTTCTCGGCGGCGGACGACTTCGGCAACATCATCAATCCGATGATCGTTTCGGGCCAGGTTCACGGGGGGCTGGCGCAGGGCATCGGCCAGGCGCTGCTCGAGAGCTGCCTCTACGACGTGAACGGCCAGCTCGTTTCCGGCTCGTGGATGGACTACGCGATGCCGCGGGCCGACGACGTGCCGAGTTTCTCGGTGGATCATTCGTGCCGTACGCCCTGCACGCACAATCCGCTCGGCGTGAAGGGCTGCGGCGAGGCGGGGGCGATCGGTTCCCCGCCCGCGGTGGTCAACGCCGTGGTCGACGCGCTGCGGCGCGCCGGCCACACCCACGTAACCCATATCGACATGCCGCTCAGCCCGTCCCGGGTATGGGCGGCGATGAACGCCAACGGCTGAAGCCGGGAGGAGGAGAGAAACGATGTACGCATTCGACATTGCGAAACCGGCCACCTTGGCCGAGGCCGTCCAAGCGATGAAAACCGGGGAGGCGCAGGCGCTTTCCGGCGGCCAGACCCTGATTCCGACGCTCAAGCAGCGTTTGGCCGCGCCTTCCGTCCTCGTCAGCCTCGCCGGCGTCGGCGAAATGAAAGGCGTGTCCGCGAAGGACGGCGTTCTGGAGATCGGCGGCGCGGCCACCCACCGCGAAGTGGCGGGGCAGCGTCATTATCCGGGACTCGCGGAGCTCGCCGGACGCATCGGCGATCCGGCGGTCCGCAACCGCGGAACCATCGGCGGCAGCCTCGCCAACAACGATCCATCGGCCTGCTACCCGGCGGCGCTGCTGGCCTCGGGAGGCTCGGTCAAAACCGACCGCCGCGAAATCGCGGCCGACGACTTCTTCCAGGGCATGTTCGCCACCGCGCTGGAGGCGGACGAAATCATAACCGCGGTGCGCCTGAGGGTGCCGGAGGCGTCCAACTATCAAAAGTTCCTTCAGCCGGCCTCGCGGTTCGCGCTGGTCGGGGTCTTCGTGGCCAGGCACGCCGACGGCGTCCGGGTCGCGGTGACCGGGGCCTCCGAGGGAGGCGTGTTCCGCTGGACAGAAGCGGAGCGGGCGCTGTCGGCCGACTTTTCCGCCGGCGCGGTCTCCGGGCTGAAGCACCCGGCCGACGGCATGATTTCCGACATTCACGGCACTCCGGAATATCGGGCGCATCTCATCGGCGTGATGACGCACCGGGCGGTGGCCGCGGCCTCCTGATCCCCGAAGGGGCGCGGCTTTCCGCGCCCCTTCCATTCAACGGCGTCCGCCCTGACCGTGTGGACCGTTCCTCCGCGGAGCGGATTCTGGCCGCCGGGGCCGGGCAAGCGCGGCGATTGAAACAAACGAATCAATCTCGACCGTCGTAAGGCCTCGGGGCGGGCCGCCTCCGCCGCGTCGCCGGAGCGGTTGGCTTGACCGCCATCGCCGGGGCTCGCGGGAGGGGAAACCGGCGACGGCGCGTCCGGCTCGGACGACGGCGGGTCCGCTCAAATCCGCGGCCGCGCCGCCGCCGCGGCCGGGAAGTTAACGGGAGCCGCGTGTTCCCGCGGTTTCCGATCACGGTTGAAACGTCTTTCGCCCGGGTTTGCCGGAACGGCGGACGGAACGGGGGATTCGGAATGCGGAAAACGGGGGAACCCCGCTCCCGGTGGAGCTTCAGAACGTCTTTTCGACGCTGTCGAATTCGAAATCCAAGCCTCCGTCGTCGCCGCCTTGAAACCCGATGATCGTGCTGGACTCGGGGTGCAGATGGACGAGCGGATTGAGACGGACATTTCCTTCCGACTTCCGGGCGGAAACGGCGGATTCGACCCAGCGGACGAACTTGCCCCAATCCGTGGACGCGCGGCCGAGCACATGCAATTCCCGATATTGCGGGGACAGGACGGCCCCATACATCCGGATCGCGATTCGACGTTTCTCTCCTTCGGAAAGATCCTCCGGATTTTCGACCCAGGTGAATTTTTCCGAGGCCGGGGCGTCCGATTCTCCGCGGGCAATGCAATTTTCGAAGCTTTCGGCTTGGAACAGAACCAGCGATCCGTTGATCTCTTCGGCGTCGTCGTCGCCGTGGCCCCCGAGGGTGAAACCGATTCCCTCGACGAAGCGCAATTCGCCCGAGGACAAGGGGATATCCAAATCCGCGAGCGCGTATTTTTTGACGCAGTCGGGGCAGTCGCACCGTTCCTCCTCCGCGCGCGCCTCGGCGGCGGCCCTGGCCTCGGCGGCGATGCTTCGCGCCGCGGCGACTTCCTCATCGGAATACGCCGTTGACCACGGGGATCGTTTCGGGGATGTGTTCATGCGGTCATTCCTCGCATCGTCTGGCGCGTTCCGCGCGGGAAACGCGGAGGATGGTTTCCTCAATCGGCCGGGGGAACCGGCGGACCTCCGGCGGTCAAGACTTCATACAGGAGGGGGACGAGTTGCGAGAGCGCGAGCAGTCCCGTGACGATCGCGACCGATCCCGACACGATGATGATCGCGCCGTATATACGGGTACTCCGGATGAGGTCTTTCGTCCTCGGGCCCTCGGTCCGCTCCGGGCGGGGAAGGCGCGCTCCGGGGGAGGATTCGGACGACGGCCCGAAATTCAGTTCGCGGATGTTGTCGGTCATTTCGAAACCGAGACCGGCGCGGTCGCGATAGCCGAGGATCGCGACCTTGTCGGGATGAATGTGAACGAGTGGAAGTACATGCGTGCTTCCGAGGTTTTTCCTGCCGATGATCTCGGTCGCGATCCAATGCAGAACCTGGCACCACCTCGTGTCGCCGGTTCCCCGGACGAATATCGGACGTCGCAGGGGCGAGGCCATGACACCACGCATGCGGAGCAAGTGACGCCATCCGTCGTCGGATGGAAGGCCGGACAGGGTTCCCGCCGTCACGGTTTCCCGCGTTTCGTCGTTCTCGGCGATGTATTCGATGTGCTCGGAGTCGAAGACAACGACCGCCCCGTCGACGACCCGGTCCTCGTTTTCCCCTTCGAGTCGGACCACGACGCCGACACCGTTGACGTAGCGCAATTCGCCGGGAATGGGCCGTTCATTCAACTTCGCGGGCGACTCCGCGCCGTCCTCGGACGCGACATCGCGGAACGGCTCGACCGCTTGGGCGTGCAGGTCGGCCGAAGCGAGGGCCTGGGAGATGAGCTTGTCGGCGGTCACCCTGGTTTCGGGGTTGAACTGCCCTCTCCAATCGGGAGGGTCCGGTGCGTCTTCCATTTCGCGCCTCGCTCCTTCGTTCCGTTCCGTCGCCGACGCGGCGCCTTGGGTGACATATATTCGCATTCGCGCGGCCCGTCAACGCCGCGCGGGAACAAAATTCCGCCACCGATTCGCCGATTCCCGAATGCGGCGCTTGATGTGGCGGCGGAATGCGGACAAATGGCGACATCTTGGGGTCCGGGTTCCGGCCGGCGGTGCGGCGACCGCGCCTGTTCGATCGTTCACCGGTTCGAACCCGCGGAGGTCGACGCGTGGCGCGGCGTCCGATCACATGGGATTCCGCCGATTCCCCGTTGAAGTTGGCCGGAACCCGAATCCCGCGGATGGCCTTCGGTCGTCCGGGGGGGTGACCCCCCGCGCGTGGATATCTCGATCGACGAGGTTCGCCGGGTGGAGGCGGAGACGGACCGACCCCGCGAAGTGGATCTCACCAACGGGAAGCCGCCCGCGAGGATCCGCCGATGTCCGGATCCCAAGGGTGTGGACGGTTCCATGGCGGCGGGCGGGTGTTCGCCTCTCCGCCCGCCCGATGTACGCCTGACCCCGTCGTATCCGCCCGCATGTCCAAGAACGGGAGCGGCCTCGGCCCGATGTTTCCGTGATCCGTCGCGAAGCCCGCGGTGGACACCGCTGTCGCGGGCTTCTTCGTCAGCGTCATGACCGGAGGCGGCCATCGTGTCGGCGGGGCCGCGACCGTCGGCGGCGACATCAACGCAACGCCACTTCGTGCCGGTGGAAAACGCGGAGCACGCGAACCGTGGCGCGGCAAGTCTCGCATCGGGGCTGCCCGCACTCCGTCGACATGCGGAGCCATGTTGGACGACCCCCGTCGCCATCGGGACGACCCGGATCGAAATTCGGGTGGCGGGAGAGATCGGCGGTGATCGCCGGTCATCCCGGGGACCATGTTCGGCCCGGCCGGGCCTTCCGTCAATCCCGCGCGTCGATAGGGTCGGCGCTTGGTATTCGCACTTCCGAATCCGGCTTCGGAGCGGCGAAATCATTCCTGCTTCGCGGAGTCATGCGCGGCCGCGATATCAGGATTTCGCGCCGTACGGGCGCCGGATCGGCGAATTTGCGACGCCGGCCGCGTGGGCCGATTTGCGTGGCCCGGGTCGGAAACGGGAATCCTTCATTGGGATCCGTCGGTTTGAAGCGCGCCGGGCATGCGCGGGCCGAATTCCGCCTTCGCGCGGCCCGCGCGAGGTATTCCGCGCGAATCCACACAAGCGCCTCGCGGACGGAGCGAAATGGAAACGCGATGGATCACTTCCCTCTACGAAGGTCGGGTCGAACGGGACGCGACTTGGACCGAATCGGTCAAGCCTGATCATTTCAAGGATTGTTCCGTTCCGAAATAATAACGTCTTGTGCGAAATTGTCCAACCATTATTGCGTAAAATTGAATTTCAAGCGTGTCCCGATGGGACAACGCGCATCCTCAAGCAAACGTGCCAAGGACACCGGTCTCTCGTGAAAACCCATCGGTATTTCAAACTTCATTCCGGGCTCGTCTGGGCCGCAAACGCCCAATTTTCGTCAACCCATTCGAGTGCGCGAACCCGGATGTGCCGTTCGCCGGGGTCGGGAAAACCATGGTGGAGGCAAGGGAAACATTGCCGATATCCCGGTCGCACACGTCGTGCGCGGGGGATGGCGAATCGCGCGGCGGCGAATGTCGATTTCGGGACGCGGCCCGGGACGCGATGAGTGAAGCCCGTATGCGCCTCCCGCAGGCATTCCTCGACGGTATCGATCCAATGGGCGGCGGATAACGCGCGCCACGCGCCATAACGATGTGCCTCGATCATGACATTCGTGTCGAGGAGATTGTATTATTCGCTATTGGCCGCGGGATCACAATTCGATGTCGGATTCAAGCCCGTGCCCGCCGAGCAGCCCGGCGACCTCGTCGAACGTCATATCCAATAGTCGCGCCGACCGCCTCATGGAAACAATCCCTTGATCCAGCGAACGAGAGAGAACTTCGAGAAATCCCTTGGACAGCAAGGGGGGATGAACGTCCGAATACGGGTAACGTCGGCCGTTGATCCGGATCCTCGCATTGTCGATATTTTTTGCGCGCGAACGCTCCAGCATTCCGATGTCCGAGAGGCGCAACCTCAACGCCGACGTCGTAACCCGCAGGCGGTCGGCGGCCATGTTCAATTCCCGGATCAGCGCGTCATCATCGAGAGCCGACCATTCACCGTGTTTCTTGAGGACATCCGTTGGCATGAGCAATGATGACGCGAAGTTGTTCGCGAGCCTTTCCACCCGGCTGTTCTCAATGAATCCCGCTTGATCCGGGGGAATATTCTCCCATGTGAGGATATGAAACAGCTCATGAGCGAGATTGAAGCTTCTTCGACCGATGGTCTCGCGGCGATTGATCAAAACGGCATCCATCTCCGGCAATCGGCAGGCGGCCCCGGAGATGCCGTCCGGGGCATCGACCATGAGCACCAAGACACCAAGAGCGTGTTCCATGACCTCGACCAACCGGGTGGCGGGAGCCTCTCCCAAATCGTGGTCCGCGGCAAATCGGTCGCCGGCCTTCCAAGCGTCTTCGTACCGTGACGATTCGGTCAGGCTCAACGAAGTCCGGCGGTGCGACAAGGGTACCCCGACCATGGGAGAAAGGACACGGTATGCGGCGAGCCACCCCCCCGCTTTCCGCTCGAACCCGCTCAGAACATCCGGGGTGACTCCGGTCTGACGCCAGGAAAAGCGTTCGTTCCCGACCAGAGAAAAAGGATCGATGAAGTAGTCGATATCTTCGCCGAGATTCTCGACGGCCAGCATCAGCTCGTCCGGCGAGATTTCTCTCGCGCCGTTTTCCATGGCGTGCAACTCCGGCTCGGCGAGGCGAAGAAGCTTCGCGGTGTCCCGCTTGGTCAACTCGCGCTTTTCGCGCAGGGCCTTCAGCCTTGGGCCGATGAACGACGCGGTCATGGGTCGCCTCCCTCCAGGAGACACGCGGAGGTCATGGGCGCCCGCGCACCGGAGGCGGTTGTGAAACTCCCGAATCTCTTCGGGATTTCAGCGCCGCCGCCGGTTTGAGGCCGGGAATACCGCCCTCTTCCGCCCGTGGGGAAGGAAACGTGTAAGTGGCCGGCGCCTTCGCGGGGGCCACCGGCGACCCGCGTTGGATCGCCCGGGGTGAATCCACGCGCGCCGATTTCGATGGCGGACGACTCCGGCTGAACGACGATGCAAAGCGGACCCACCGCGTCATCCCGGCGGGATTGCGCTTTCCGCTCGGCTTTTTTGGTCTTGGTCCGTTGATCGATTCGGTCATCTGTGCCCTCCAACTTCACAACGAATCGCGCTTCGGGGCCGCCGTCAACCGAAGAATCGCACGGGATTCCTTGACGTGGCCGCCGCCGTCGGCGCGGGCCGGGGCGATTGCGGGGCGCGGAAGTGGGCGAAACCGAATCCGGCATCGATCAAGCGGTTTGTGCTTCCGTGTGGGACGAAATCAGAAGCCGCCGCAATCCGGTGGAGTGATCGACGATTGCGCGGGCGGTCCGTTCCCGGCATTTCCATGTCGGTGGCCGCGGGACGGCGATATCCGGACGGCCTGTTGGAGGCGGGTGCTTCGCGCCGGGATCCGCCGGAGACGTCGAAGGAAGGCGTTGTCTGAGGGTGGCCTTGGCGTCTTTGCGGAATCGCTCGCGTGCCGACGGAGCGTGACCCGCCCCCTGATTTATCGCATTCGCAACCGGGCAATGTTCCCCTTCGCCTCGATCGGGCCGCGGTGCCGCCGTCCGCTCCGCCGGGGGACGGGGGGGCGGCGACGTCGAATGGCCGGAAAACAGTGGGCGCCGCTTCCCCGACCCGAAATGTCGTTCGCCCGCCCGGTCTCGAATGGGATTCCAGTCCGTCGATTCCGGAATCCAATGCCCGCCCGTTTTCCCGGGGACCGAGCGGAAGAACATCGGCGTTGGGCGTCCCGACCGGGCAAGCAGTGATCAGCCCTTTCTCCACTGGAACGGCCGCTCTCCGCGCACGGCGCAATCGACGATGGTCGCGATTTTCGATTGCCGCGTCGCGGGCCGTTTGGCGTTCAAAAGGACTTCCAGCGCGGCGCGCTTCACGGATCGCGGCCAGTCATTCCAGACATCCTCCGTTCCCGGCGCATGGTCGAAGGCCGACCGCAGGTCGTCCGGAAGCACGAGGTTTTCCACATCGTCGAGGGCCGTCCACGAACCATTCGCCTTCGCCGCTTCGACGAGCGCGCGGCCGGCGGCGGTCATCAAGCCGACGGCCTCGAGCTCCGCCACGATATCCTTGTTGATCCGCGACCAGTTGGAATTCGGGTCGCGTGGCGCGATCCAGTGCATGGTGCGCGTTCCGTCCTTGCCGCGCGAGAGCGAATCGACCCATCCCCACGCGAGGCATTCGCGCACGATCTCCCCCATCGGCAGATAATGCGGCGATGATTTTTTGTGGTGAACCAACCAGACGCCGGTGGGCCGTGCGTGGTTGGCGCCGAGCCAGTCCCGCAATTCGGCGCGGCTCCGGACTTCGACCTCTTCGGCGTTCGTCAGCGGCTTTTTCGGCATCACCGGGCTCCAATGTCGCGATTCCGCGTCGCCGCGCCATCGGATTCCGGTCGCGGTGGCCGATGTCTTCGCGCCCCCGATCATATGGCGACCGGCTCCGAAGGGAAGCCTTCCGCCACGCGGCCGCGCGGCATCCCGGACGGGTTCCGTGGAGCGCGGACTCCGGGGCGTTTCCTTCGAGGTCGGGCGCGCGCGGGCGCGCTCTTCGACGGCGCCGGTCACTGGGCGGCGCTACGACCCTTCGCGGGTTCCGCCCAATGCGTCGGAAGGGCCGGGCGTGAATTCGCGCGGATGGAAGCGGCCGGGGCGCCACGCCTCCCCAAGGGCCGCCCGCGGATCGCCGCGGGTCCGGGAGCCGAGGCGGCGGCCGACGAACCGGCCTCCGGGCATCCGGCCGCGGGGCGAAGGGACGGACCCGGCTCGGCGGGCGGCGGGACATCGATTGCCGCGGCGGACCGGCCGTTGCGGATTTTTCCGATGCGGGTCGGGGGAGGCCGCGGCGGACCGGACTCCGACGGCTATCGTTCCCCGCCGAAGCGGGTTTCCCAGTCTTCGCGCTGTTCGTCGGTGATTTTCCGAAACAGGTTGTCGGGAACGGAGAATCCGTGCCCGGGCCGCAGGGTGTTGAGCGATTCCGAAACGTTGGAGGGCCATTCGGCGTCCTCCGCCCTCATGGAGGAGAGCATCGCGGAGGACGCGTCGGGGATGAACGGGGCGGAGATCACGCCGTAGAAGCGTATCAGGTTCAACGACAGCCGCGTGATGCAGGCCGCGCGCTCCGGATCCTCCTTGAAGGCCGCCCAAGGCGCGGCGGATTGGAGATATTCGTTGCCCGCGACCCAAAGCGCGCGCAGGGCGGACGAGGCCTTGCGGATGCTGATGTCGTCCATGTGGCGCTCGTATTCGGCCATCCCCTCGGAAAGCCGGGAAATCAACGCCTCCTCCACCGCGCCGGGGGCGCCACCTTCGGGAACAGCCTCCCCGAACTTCGAGGCGCAGAATTTCGTAACGCGGCTCGCGAAATTGCCGAGGACGTCGGCGAGATCCTTGTTCACCGAGAGTTGGAAATTCTCCCAGGTGAACGCGCTGTCGGAGGTCTCGGGCACATGCGAGAGGAGCCACCAGCGCCAGTAGTCGGGAGGCAGGATCCCGAGCGCCTGATCCATGAATATGCCGCGGCCCCGCGAGGTGGAGAACTGGCCTCCATCGTAGTTGAGGTAGTTGAACGACTTGATGTAATCGACCAGTTTCCACGGCTCCCCGGACCCCATGATCGTCGCGGGAAAGGAGATTGTGTGGAAGGGCACGTTGTCCTTTCCCATGAACTGCACGTACCGCACGTCGTCCGCGCCCTTGTCGGTGCGCCACCAGCGCTCCCAGTCGTCGCCCTTGCCGGCGTCGACCCATTCGCGGGCGCAGGAGATGTATTCGATCGGCGCGTCGAACCACACATAGAACACCTTGTCCTCCATGCCCGGCCATTCGCCGCCGCCCTTCTTGACGGGAACGCCCCAATCGAGATCCCGGGTGATGCCCCTGTCCTTTATCCCGCCTTCGTCGTGCAGCCATTTCTTGGCGATGGAGGTCGTGAGGGTCGGCCAATCCGACTTTTCGTCTATCCACGCGTCGAGTTTCTCCCTCATCGCGGATTGCCGCAGATGAAGGTGCTTGGTCTTCCTGACCTCCAGATCGGCGGAACCGGAAATCGCCGAGCGCGGGTTGATCAATTCGGTCGGGTTCAACTGCTTCGTGCAATTCTCGCATTGGTCTCCGCGGGCGTGCTCGTAACCGCAGTTGGGGCAGGTTCCCTGGACGTAGCGGTCCGGCAGGAAACGGTTGTCGGCGACGGAGTACAATTGCTCCTCGAACACCTCGTGAATCAACCCGTTTTCATCCAGCTTGCCCGCGAAATGCTGCGTCAATTCTTGGTTCTGCGGGGACGACGATCGGCCGAAATGATCGAAGGACAGGCGGAAGCCTTCGGAGAGCCTCGCCTGCTCGGCGTGCATTTCGGCGCAGTAATCGGCCACGTCCCGGCCGGCTTCCGCGGCGGCGAGTTCCGTCGGCGTGCCGTGCTCGTCCGTGGCGCAAAGGAACAGCACCTCGTGTCCGCGCGCGCGGAGGTAGCGGGCGTAAAGGTCGGCCGGCAATTGGCTGCCGATCAGGTTTCCCAAATGCTTGATCCCGTTGATGTACGGGATCGCGGAAGTGATGAGTGTCCGGGACATGGTTGCTCCGCCGAGTTCGGATGGGGCCGTTTAACGGCGTGGGAGCGCCTTCGCCAGCCCGGAGACGGCGGAACCGGGGGGGCCTGCGGTTTTGATGGAATTGGAATCGCGGGCCAAGTAGAAGTCAACGCGAATCGCCGATGGACGGCCAACACGATCGTCGACCGTCGTTGTGTTCACGCCAAGTCGCCGGCGCCCTATCTTTCCCGGAGACGGCCCATGAGCCTGCCCACGGTGAAGGTCGTCCGGGGAGCGTAGACGTAGCGCGTCCGGTCGGTCGGAGCGCTTCTTCTGGACATGCGCACGACCGAGTAGACGATCAGGGCGGCGTGGCCGACTCCGATGTACGCGAACAGGGCGCGCGGCCCGTAGGCTTCGATCAGCCACGACGCCGTCAGGGGCGCGGCGATCGCTCCGAGCGCGAAGAAGAACATCAGCGCCGCCGACAGTTCAACGCGTTCGGTGTCGACCGCGAAGTCGTGGGCGTGGGCGGTCGCCACCGAGTAGGGCGGGGAGGTCGTGAACCCGAACAGGGCGGAAGCCGTCATGACGGCCGGGGTTCCCGCCGTCGCCGCGGCGACCGTCACCGCGGACGCTCCGATCGCGGCGGCGGAGAGCGCGATCAAGACATACCGCCGGTCGAATCTGTCGGCGAGCCAGCCCAATGGCCACTGAGAGAACGCGCCGCCGGCGACGAAGGCCGCGAGGAAAAAGCCGATTTCGCGGGCGGCGAGGCCGACCTCCTGGCCGTAGATCGGCCCGACCATTCGGAACGCCGCCGAAGTCAATCCGGCGACGATGCAGGCCACGGCGGCGAGCGGGGAAAGGGTGAACGCCAGAGCGGGCCTGAGCCTGGGCGCCCGCGGAGTTTCGGGCTGGCGCACGGTGGTCAGGGTGAGCGGCAAAAGCGCGGCGCAGCAGACGATGGCGAGCAGGTTGTAGGAAACGTAGGAGGCCGGGGCGAGCACCGAGATGGCCATCTGCGCGAAGAACGACGCCGAAATGTCGACGCTGCGGTAGACCCCGATCATCCGACCTCGGTTGTCATTGGAGACCTTGGACTGAATCCACGCTTCGATCACCGTGTAGCAGCCGGCGACGCAAATGCCCGAAGCGATCCGCATCACGGCCCACGCGTTCGGATCTGTCACGAGCATGTGCGCCAGCAACCCGATCGCCCCCGTCGCCGTGAAGGCGGCGAACGCCCGGGAATGCCCGATCGACCCCATCAACCGGGGAGCCCACCAGCAACCGATGAAAAATCCGATGAAATGAGAGGATCCGAGCAGCCCGATCTCCGCCGTTGTGAACCCGAGCGCGGTGCCCGAGAGCACGTCGAGCGGCCCCACCCCGCCGGAGGAGAGCTGCATGAGCGCGACCGAAAGCAGTAGGGCCGTGAACGAGACGATGAGGCGCATGCCGTCCTTTTGCCTTCCCGCGGCGGGTGGGATATCGCACGATTCCGACGGATCGAGTCGAAAATGGCCCGTTCCGCGTCAATTGTTCAGTTTGGCGGACACGAGTTCGTTGACGGTTTTCGGATTCGCCTTGCCGTCGGTGGCCTTCATGACCTGCCCGACGAACCACCCGGCGAGCTTGGGATTGACCTTGGCTTTTTCGACCTGCGCGGGATTCTCGGCGATGATCCGGTCCACCTCGGCCTCGATGGCCCCGGTGTCGGTGACCTGCCTCATGCCGCGTTCCTCGACGATCGCGGCGGGATCCCCGCCCCCGGTGTAGACGATCTCGAAAAGATCCTTCGCGATCTTGCCGGAGATGTCGCCCGACCCGACCAGATCGATGATTCCGCCGAGTTGCGCGGGGGAAACCGGGCTGTCGGCGAGCGTCAGGTTGTCCTTCTTGATCCGTCCGAACAGGTCGTTGAGGATCCAGTTGGCCGCCTGCTTGCCGTCCCGGTCCCGCGCCACCTCCTCGAAATAGGCGGCGTTCTCCACGTCCGCCGTCAGAACGCCCGCGTCGTAGTCCGTCAGCCCGAAATCTTCAATGTAGCGGGATTTGCGTTCGTCGGGCAGTTCCGGAAGCGAGGCGGCGATTTCGTCGACCCACGCCCGCTCGATCTCGAGTGGAAGCAGGTCGGGGCAGGGGAAGTAGCGGTAGTCCTGGGCGTCCTCCTTCGACCGCATGGAGCGGGTTTCGCCCTTGTCGGGATCGTAGAGCCGGGTTTCCTGCTCGACGGCTCCGCCGTCCTCGACGATGGCGATCTGGCGTCTGGCCTCGTGGTCGATGGCGGCCTGGATGAACCGCATGGAGTTCATGTTCTTGATCTCGCAGCGTGTGCCGAGATGGGAGAATTCCCCCGTGTCCAAGTACTTCTCGTGCTGTCCCGGGCGGCAGACGGAGACGTTGACGTCGGCGCGGAGGTTTCCGTTCTGCATGTTGCCGTCGCAGGTGCCGAGGTAGCGCAGGATCTGGCGCAGTTTCGCGATGTAGGCGGCGGCCTCCTCGGGACCGCGGATGTCGGGGCGCGAGACGATTTCCATGAGGGCGACGCCGGTGCGGTTGAGGTCGACGAAGGACATCGCCGGATCCATGTCGTGGATGGACTTGCCGGCGTCCTGCTCGACGTGGATGCGCTCGATGCGCACCCGTCGGGCCACTCCCTCTCCCATTTCGACGATGACCTCTCCCTCTCCGACGAGCGGGTGGTAGAGCTGCGAGATTTGGTAGCCCTGCGGCAGGTCGGGATAGAAGTAGTTCTTCCGGTCGAAGGCGGACCGCAGGTTGATCCGGGCCTTCAGTCCAAGGCCCGTTCGGACGGCCTGCTCGATGCAGAATTCATTGAGGACGGGCAGCATGCCGGGCATGGCCGCGTCCACGAACGACACGTTGGAATTAGGTTCCGCGCCGAACGCGGTGGACGCTCCCGAGAACAGTTTGGACTTGGATGCGATTTGGGCGTGGACTTCCATGCCGATCACGATTTCCCAGTCCTCCCTGGCCCCGGCGATCACCTTGGGCTTCGGGCTTTCGAAGGTTCGGTCGAGCATTTGGCGGCCTCCGGCTGGAACGCCGCGCTTTTATCGCCGGCGCGCGCGGCGTTCAAGGAGCCGCCGGCGGCTCGCTTTGGGCGGAGAGGAACCCGCGGCCGATGAATGTCGGAATGTCGCGGGTGGCTCCCGCGGGCGCGCACGATGTCTTGGCGCGCGCTCCGGCTTCGCTCGGTCGGGGTGATTCGCGATCGGGAGGGCCTTCTTTCCCGGGTCCGATCAGGGTCGCGGGAGGAATCGGTGGGTGACGCCGGGTAGCTTCCGGCACGCGGACCCGATGCGCGACACGGAGGCGGGCGACGGCGCCGAAAGTGGGCCAACGCGATGGCGACGTGAACCGCGGCGGCGATTCGGACGGGGGCGCGAACCGGGCGAGGGATTTCCGGTTCGTTCAATCCGCGTCTCCCGAACCGCTTGACCGCGGTGACGCGCCACCATCCGTGCGGGCGTCCACCCGTCCGGTCCGAAATGGCCGGGACGGCCACGACGCGACCACGATGATGGACGCGTACGCATTCCCGGGCGGAGGAGCGCGGCGTTGCAGTCGGGCTGCGCCGAATTCAAGTGGCCGCGCGAATGCCGCGCGAAATCTCCGCCGCGCCGGCGGCATCTTGAATTGTGTTCCCTTTCATTTCCGTTTCCCGAAGTATTTTCCGGCGTTGACATCCGAGACGATATCCCCGGCGTGGTCCGCGAATTCGCTCAAACCTCCCCACCCGGAGACGTTTGGATTGTCCGAACCCGGGTCCAAGGACGAAATGTCCTCCGCGCCTCCTTCATGGAGGAAGTGAACAAAAA
>JANQKA010000257.1 GCA_028281405.1 Hasllibacter sp.
GGTCTGGGGAGAGCGGATGGACATTTCACCGCCGCCCTCCGGAGTCCCGCCGAGACGCCCTTCGTTCAACCAGAGCGACCGCTCGGAGACGTTCGGCGAGGGCCATCCGGATTCCTCCACCCATGTTCCGGACCGCGTTGTCCGGGTTCCGCTGGGCGGCGCGGAATCCTGAAGGTAAAATCTCAGGGGCGGCTCGTCGAACAGGCCGGTGTCCACGCCTTTCAGGGTGTGATCCCAGAATCGGATCAGTTCCGCGACGAAGTCGATCCGCGGGCCCGGAATTCCCTCGTGCGGATACAGGTGCGCCCAAGGGCCCATCAGCACCTTCAATGGACATTCGAGATGTTCGGCGATGCGGAACGGGGTGTCGCGGAATAGGTCGGCCCAGCCGCCGAAGAAATAAACGGGAATGTCGATGTCACGGTAATTTTCAGAAATGGAACCGCGCCGCCACATGGCGTCCCGCGTCTGGTGTTCGAGCCACATGGCGGGCCAAAAGGTCATCGCCTCCAATCTTTCGCGCCACATTCCGCGCCACCGTTCCCCGACGACCGCGGGGTCGGGAGGCATGGCGTTGTAGAGCTGCATGATCGATCCCCACCAGAAATTGTCGCTGGCCAATTGCCCGCCGTAGAAATGAATGTCCTCGAGCCAGCGGTCGTCGGTGCCCATCACCGGCGCGATCGCCTTGAGCGCGGGCGGGCGTTTCGCAGCCACTTGGAAGGAATTGTACGCCCCCCAGGATTTTCCGAACATGCCGACGTTTCCGTCGCACCATTCCCGAGAGTCCAACCAGGCGATGACCTCCACGCCGTCGCGGGTCTCGACTTCGGCGTATTCGTCGAGCATCACTCCCCCGCTGTCGCCGGAACCGCGCTGGTCGACGCGGATCGCCGCGTAGCCCGCCTCCGCGAAACAAGGATGCGCGGCCTCGTCCCGCATCCGGGTCCTGTCCCGGCGGCGGTATGGGATGTATTCGAGAACGCAGGGAACGGGATTCGTCCGCGCGTCGTCGGGGAGCCAAAGCCGGGCGGCGAGTTCCACCCCGTCGGACATGGGGATCCAGACCGTTTCGATCACTTCCGTCATATCGTCGACTCCTTGGCGGGAGGGCGGGCGCCGGCGCCCAGCGGGAAATGGCACGCGGCGCGGCGGTCCCCGCCCACGGCGGCGGGGGCCTCCGTTCCGCATTTCGCGGCGGCCCAGGGGCAGCGCGTGTGGAATTCGCAGCCATCGGGACGGGCCATCGGCGAGGGAGCCTCGGCGGGCAGCGATATGCGGTCGCGCGCCCTGTCCGGATCGGGTTCGGGATTGGCCGACAGCAGAGCGGCGGTGTAGGGGTGCGCCGGCGCGGCGAAGATTTCCGCGGAGGGACCGGTTTCCACGAACCGGCCCAGATACATCACCGCCATCCGGTCGGCCACGTGGCGGATCACGTGAAGGTTGTGGGTTATGATCACCATCGCCAGCCCCATCCGCTCCCGCAATTCGTTGAGAAGGTTCAACACCTCCCCCTGCACGGAAACATCCAGACCCGCGGTCGGCTCGTCGGCGATGATCAGGCGCGGGTTCAACGCGATCGCGCGGGCCACTCCCACGCGCCGCGCCTGTCCGCCCGAAAGCTGATGCGGAAAGCGGTCCGCGAAGGCCGCGTCGAGGCCGACCAGGGACAGCAGCCGCGCGGTCTCCGCTTCCGGGTCCGCGTCGACGCGGTGAATGCGGAACGGCTCGGTGACCAGATCGCCAACCGTCATCCGCGGCGAGAGGGATCCGACAGGATCCTGAAACATCATCGACATGGCCCGCCTGACCGGCTTCATGGCCGCCCCTCCCAAACCGTCGATCCGCAGGCCATCGAACGCCACCGACCCCGCGGAGATCGGCTGAAGCCCGTTCACCGCCCGGGCCAGCGTGGTCTTGCCGGACCCGCTTTCGCCCACGAGGGCGAAGGTCTCGCCGCGCCCCACGTCGAAATCCACCCCGGCCACGGCCTTGAACCGCCGACGCGCCAGCGGCGGACCCGCGCGGAATGCGACCTCCAGGCCGCGGACCTCCAGAAGGACGCTCATCCCGCCTCCGCCAGGTGGCATCTGGCCATGTGACCCGGCTCCATGGCGCGTTCGCCCTGCGGAGCGCGGCAGGCGTCGACCCGCCGGGGGCAGCGCCCGGCGAACACGCAGCCCTCCGGCCGGCGGCGCGGGTCGGGAACCGATCCCGGGATGGTTGGCAGGCGCCGCGCCCGCTCCGGCCGCCGCGCCGGGTCGCATTCGAGAAGAAGCGCCGAGTAGGGATGCCGGGGGGTGTTGAACACCTGTCGGGCGGATCCCCTTTCGACCACCTCTCCGGCGTACATGACCACGACATCGTCGCAGAGTTCCGCGACGACCCCGAGATGATGCGAAATGAACAGAACCGAGCATCCGATCTGTTCCTGCAATTCCTTCAGCAAATCGATCGTCGCCACCTCCAGCGTGGCGTCCAGCGCCGTGGTCGGCTCGTCCGCGATGAGCAGCGAGGGCTCCATCATCAGGGCCATGGCGATGGCCACGCGCTGTTTCATTCCGCCGGAGAATTCATGGGGATGGCGGGCCAGCGCGGCTTCGGCGTCTGGAATGCGCACCCGGCGCAGGAACTCCGCCGACCGGGCGTCCTTTTCGGAACGGCCAAGGGGCGACCGGTATTGGATGTCGCGCATCTGGCGGCCGATGGAGAGCACCGGATTCAACGCGCCCATCGGATCCTGGAACACGGTCGCGATGCCGGGCCCCCGCAACGCCCGCATTTCGGCGGGGGCCAGCCGCGTCAGATCCCGGCCTTCGAAGAGGATGGAGCCTCCGTCGACGCGTCCGTTGTCGGCCAGAAGTCCGAGAACCGCGTTTATCAGGGTCGACTTGCCGCAGCCGGATTCGCCTACGACGCCGACGATCCCCCGGGCGGGAACCTCGAGGGACACGTCTCGCAGGGCGCGCAGGTCCCCGTCCCCGGTGGAGAAGGAGACGTTCAGACCCTTTATCGCCAGAACCGTCATCCGCGTCCCTTCAATCTCGGGTCGAACACGTCGCGAAGGGTTTCGCCGAGGAACGTGAAGCCCAGCGTGGTCAGGATGATCGGAAGGCCGCCCGCGACGGCGATCCACGGCGTGTCCCGGATCGCGGCGAATCCGTCGTTCAAAATCGCCCCCCAGGACGGCGTGGGCGGGCGGACGCCGAGGCCGAGAAAGGACATTCCCGCCTCGATCGCGATAACGACGGGAATATCCATCGAGGCCAGGATCAACAGCGGGCCGATGACGTTCGGTGTCACATGTGTCCGCAGGATGCGCGCCGTGCCGGCGCCCATGCTCCGCGCCGCGTCGACGAATTCCGATTCCTTGATCGACAGCGTGCGGGTGCGGACGATCCTGGCGTAGCCGGGAACGTTGACGAGGACCACGACGACGACAACCGCGGTCAGCGACGGGCCGAAGAGAGTCACAAGGGCCAGGGCCA
Source organism: Hasllibacter sp. (assembly GCA_028281405.1). Classification (GTDB taxonomy): domain Bacteria; phylum Pseudomonadota; class Alphaproteobacteria; order Rhodobacterales; family Rhodobacteraceae; genus JANQKA01. The sequence goes on from JANQKA010000257.1 coordinate 3,489, forward strand.
GCATCACCGTGGGAAAACTCTTGATGGAGTCGAACAGCAGAAGCATCAGATTGTCGAGCCAGCGCGGCCCGTAGCCCGCGACGAGGCCCAGGGCCACGCCGATCGCCAGCGAGACCGCGGTCGACAGGAGGGCGACCGAAAGCGCGATCCGGCCCCCGTGCAGAACCCGCGAAAACAAATCCCGGCCAAGTTGGTCGGTGCCCAGAAGATGCCCGAACGACGGCCCGAGGAATCGGTCCCGGGGCGAAATCCGGTTCGGCTCGAAGGCGGTCAGGATATCCGCGAACACGGCGCCGCCGATCATCGCGGCCACGAGGACGAGCCCGAGCGCGCCCAGGGGCTCGCGCGCGACGCGGCGCACGGACCGGAGGAGCCGGGCGGACGTCGGAAGGCGGCCCGCGCCGGGGAGGTCAGAGCCGGCCGCGGACACGGGGGTCCAATGCTCCCACGACGAGATCGGCCGCCAGATTGATCAGGACGAACAGAACGGTCGTGACCATCACCGCGCCGGTCACCAGCGGATAGTTCCGGGTCAGGATCGAATCGTAGACCAATTTGCCTACCCCGGGTCTGGCGAAGACGATTTCTGCGAAGACCGCGGATGACAGCATTTGCCCGATGCCTACCCCAAGCAGGGTCACGGTGGGCGGAACCGCGATGGCCAGAGCGTATCGGAAGATGATCCGGCGTTCGGGCAGGCCGAAGGCGCGGGCGGTTCGGATGTGCTGCTCTTCGAGCACCTCGAGCATCGAAGCGCGCACCATGCGGGCGATGTAGCCCACCCACCCGAGCCCCACCGCGAGCGAGGGCAGGATCAGATGCAGGAGCTGGGCGCCGGGATCTCCGGGCGGACCGGCGCCGATCGCGGGCAGCCAACGCAGGGTCACCGCGAACACCAGCAACGCGTAGATCGCGACCACGAAGGACGGCACGGCGATGACGGCCACCGAGAGGACGCCGACGATCCGATCCGACCATCCGCCGCGGTTGACCGCGGCCCAGCACCCGAGGGGGATGCCGAGCGCCACCGACCAGGTGATTCCGCCGGCGATCAGGGCCAGCGTGTGGGGCAGCTGCTCCATGACGACACGCGCCACGGGACGGTCGGAGAGCACCTCCCGGCCGAGATCGCCGGTCCAGGCCCCCCTGAAGAAATTCCAGAATTGGACCCAGACGGGCTGGTCGAGGCCCATCTTGACGCGCAGCGCCTCGCGCATCGCTTCGGTGGCGCGCGGGCCGAGCGCCACGGCCGCGGGATCCCCGGGAATCAGGTAGATCATGGAGAACAGCAGCAGCATCGCCAGCGAGACGATGACCACCGCCAACCCGAGGCGCTTGACGGCGTAGATCAGCATGCCGCGGACGCGGATTCGACGGGGCCGGCGGCGGAGGCCGCGGCCCGGTCCACGCGGTCGGCCCGCGGCCGCCGGCCGCTGGGCGGGCGGAGGGCGCTCCGGAGCCGAAGGCGCTCATGGCCGCCCCGCGCGGGAAGCCGGCGGGATTCATCCGGGCGGATGGGAGCGGCCGCCCGGGGAGGCGGAAGGCGCCGCCCCGGGAGGGAATCGGGGATGATCGCGCGCGGCGTCATGCCGGCCTGAATTCGGAGAAGAGGGATTCCCCGTTCGGCTTGAGGCCCGGCTCGACCGTGTCGCGGTGGATCGCGCCGACGACCTCGTGGGTCAGGAACACGTAGGATCCCGATTCGTCCATCAACTCCTGCATCCTCGTGTAGATGGCGTCGCGGGCTTCGAAGTCGCTTTCGACGAGGCCGCGATCGTGCAGCGCCTTGTATTCGGCGTTGTCGAACCGCTCCCAGTTCCAGACGCCCACCTGTTCCGGGGTGAACCAGACCGTGGCCCAGCTCGGATCGGGCTGCATCGAGAACCGCTGCAGAAGCAGCTGCAGATCCATGAAGTAGTCGCCGTCCTTCGATCCCAGGGTCCAGAAGGTGCCGCTGTCGTTCTGCTTGATCTCGCAGGAGATTCCCACCTCGGCCAGGTTGGCCTGGATCACCTGCGCCGCGGTGAGCCGCTCGGACTGGTTCAGGATATCCAGCGTCACGGAGAGGTTGGACACCCCGGCCTCGGCCAGGAGCGAGCGGGCCCTGGCCGGGTCGTAATCGTAGGTGACCGACGAGCGCGCCCCCGGCAGGCCGGGCGCGATAATGCCGTTGCCCACGCCGGCCGCTCCGAAGTACGCGGCGTCCACCACGGTCCTCCTGTCGATGGAATGCTGGATGGCGCGGCGCACGCGCAGATCGGCCAAGGCCTCGTTCTCCTGGTTCATGCCGAGCCAGACATAGGCGAGCGAGGGCCTCTCCAGCACCTTCGATCCGGCGGGAGGGTTCTTCCTGAGCCGGGGCAGCGAGGACACGGAGGTCCAGGTGTAGTCGAGGTCGCCGGCCTCGAAGCCGCGTTCGGCGGTCGCCGGATCCTCGATCGGGATGATGTGGATTTCGTCGAACCCGCCCGGCTCGTGCGCCCAGTCGGGGTTGCGCCTGAGGATGGTCCTCTGCTTGGGCCGCCAGTCGGCCAGCAGGTATTGGCCCGACTGGGCCACCGGCTTGGTGGTGATTTTGCCGCCCAGTTCCGTGACCGCCCTTTTCGACAGGATGCAGGAGGCCGGCGTCGGCAGGGTGGTGTTCCACAGGGGAACGAATTTGTTCTTCAGGTGGATCAGGCCGGACAGCCTGTCCTTGACCTCGACCTCCCTGAGGGCGCCCCAGTCTCCGGCGTAGGGGCTTTCCATCGCCGGGTCGGCGATCCGTTCGATCGAGAATTTGACGTCCTCGGCGGTCATCGGGCCGAAGCCGTCGGTGAAACCGATTCCGTCCCTCAGTTTGAAGGCGACGGTCATGTCGTCGAGCTGCTCGATGTTCTCGACCGCGACGGGCTTCCAGGCCCAGACGTCGCCCGCTTCGGGAATCACCAGAGGCGCGAAGATCGAACGTATGATGTCGTCCTCGGGCAGCGAGAGGCGGAACGCCGGATCCAGTATCTGCAGATCCGAATAGGAACGCAGCGTGAGGACGCCGCCGTCCATGGACAGCGCCGGGCCAGGCGCGGCAGCCGCGGCGCCGAAGGCGCCCGCGGCGGCGAGGAAGGATCTTCTGGACAGGTCGGGAATGGTGGGTTTCATGTGTTGGTCTCCCTGATTTCAGTCATGTTCGAGGCGGAATCCGTGGTCCCGGGACGCTCCGCCGGTGTTCCGGCGGGCCATCCCGCCGTAATCTTGGACCCGCGGTGGGACGGATCGCCTCCGCGCTCCGCGGCCCCGCCGGGTTCCGGGGCCGGCGTGCGGGTTCACCGGGGGCGCCCGCCGGGTTCCGCCCGCTTCCCCCGGGCAGTGGACGCCCCACCCTCCGGGGGAGGCCTACGGGACCGCCGCCGCCCTCGCCCCGCGTGGGCGCGTTGGGAACCTGGACTTCCGCGTCGCCTGGCGGTTCATGAATCGTATCGGTTGCGCCGATCATGGTGCGACCCTGCCACAAAAACGCGCCGGTGAAAGAAATTTCTGAGGGTGGGACCTTTGACATCGATGACGAATCACCACCGCCGATGATCGGCGCGCATGCGGGTGTTCGGTTCATTTCCCGTGCCGCGTCGCGCGGATCCCTCCGTTCCGGCCCGTCCGGGAGGTTCGCTTCGGATTCCGCGAATCACCAACTCCGCCGCCGCGAATCGATCACGCAAGCCGTCGTCCGACCCGATCCCGCGGAGCGGACCCATGGTCACCCTTGATCCGTCAACGAGAAATCGTCCGGGCGGCCTCGACGGCGGTACAACGAATCACCCGGGCGAATCGGCGAATCACCACCCGCTACCGATCCAGGGCGTTGAAAGTTCCCCGGCCGACGGAATCGAATGACAACGGCGCCCGATCCGATGGGGAGATTCGCTCCCGGGATCTCAAGGATTCGGCGGTTCGGAATCGGCTCGGGTCAATCTTTCGTCCCCCCGCGCGTATTACACCTCCGCCCGATGAAGCCGCGCGAAATCTCATCCGAACCGCCTTTCCCCGACGCCGCCCGAAGGGCGCGCGGATCCGCCCGGGCGTCGGGACGCCAAGGTCGAGCAATTCACCCGTGATCCTTTGCCCGTTTGGGCGATTCGTGCCAACGCGCACGGTTTTTGACGGCTCAGAGCCGTGCCAAGGCGCCCCGGAGGGCACTGACCGGGCCGCCCCGCCGCACGAAGAAACCGCGCGAATACCGAATCCGTCCGAGATCCTCCATGTGCCGCGGCCGTCGAGGCGCACCATTTCCGTTGTTCTTGAAGGGTTACCTCCGCCCGGAAACCACCGCTCCAACGCCGAATCCCAAGCCAACGGATAGATTCCCGGCGATCCCAGCGCCTCCCCGCCATCCGGGTGGGGCCACGGAGTGGGCCACTCACATTGCACGGTCCCCGTGGGGAGGGCCCGAGACGAAATTCTTGATTCCGCGCCCGCGGCCATCCCGCGCCAACTCGGAATCCCGCCCGCGGAGGCGGGGCGCCGGCGATCCGCGCATCCCCTGGTCATCGGGATGGGACATCGGGCCGGACTGCTTCGAGACTCGGACCGCGATGGTCGGTTCCCTCACCTAAGTTCTTGATCGTGTTTTGATTTTCGGGGGGACCGGGGCGGTCGCATGCGAAGAATTTCCCAGCAATCAAAGGCATTTGGAGGAATTTTTCCGCCCGAATTGTTCTTGATCGTGTTTTGATTCCGCGCGCCCCTGCCGCCTCCACTCAACCGTCATCCCGCCCTCGGTGGCGGGGTTAGGGCGTTCCGCGCGCTTCCCGGTCAACGGGCCAGACCGGTTGGAGACTTGGCCAGCGTGGGTCGGATCCTTCACCGAAGTTCTTGATCGTGTTTTGATTTTCGGGCGTCCCGTGTCGGGTGGATCCGATGTAAATTCCAGCAAATAAAGGAGTTTCGCGGAATTTGGCTACCAAAATTGTTCTTGATTGAGTCATGATTTCACGTCCCTGCAGCCGCCGCCCGCCCCGTCACGTCCCGCGGTCCTTCACCAGCGGGGACGGCCTTGGAGACGGATCGCCTCAGAGGTTTGACCCGCGTGGGGCGACACCGCCGCCGAAGTTCTTGATCGTGTTTTGATTTTCGGGCGTCCCACATCGGGCGGATCCGTTGGAAATTCCAGCAAATAAAGGAGTTTCGCGGAATTTGGCTACCCGAATAGTTCTTGATTGAGTCTTGATTTCACGCCCCTGCCGCCGCTGTCCACCCCGTCACGTCCCGCGGTCCCTCACCAGCGGGGCCGGCCTTGGAGACGGAGCGCTTCCGTGGCTTGACCCGCGTGGGGCGACATCGTCGCCGAAGTTCTTGATCGTGTTTTGATTTTCGGGCGTCCCACGTCGGGCGGATCCGATGGAAAGTCCAGCAAATACAGGAGATTCGAGGAATTTCTCCGCCCGAAATGTTCTTGATCGTGTTTGATACCGCGCGCCCGGACACCGCTGGCCAACCCGGAATCTCGCCCACGAAGGCGGGGTGCGGGCCAGCCGCGCGCATCCCGGCCATCGGCATCGAGCCACCGGGCCGGACCGCTTCGAGACACGACCCGCGCGCGTCGGTCCTTCACCAAAGTTCTTGATCGTGTTTTGATTGTCGGGTGTCCCGTGCCGGGCGGATCCGTTGGAAATTTCAGCAAATAAAGGAGTTTCGCGGAATTTTGCTACCCGAATTGTTCTTGATTGAGTCTTGATTTCACGTCCCTGCAGCCACCGCCCGCCCCGCCACGTCCCACAGTCCTTCACCAACGGGGACTGCTTTGGAGACGGAGCGCCCCCGAGGTTTGACCCGCGTCGGTCGGCTCCATCACCGAAGTTCTTGATCGTGATTTGATTATCGAGTGTCCCGTGTCGGGCGGATCCGATGAAAATCCCAGCAAATAAAGGAGTTTCGCGGAATTTGGTTACCAGAATTGTTCTTGATTGAGTCTTGATTTCACGCCCCTGCAGCCGCCGCCCGCCCCGTCACGTCCCGCAGTCCTTCACCAACGGGGACTGTTGGAGACGGATCGCCTCCGAGGTTTGACCCGCGTGGGTCGGCACCTTCACCGAAGTTCTTGATCGTGTTTTGATTTTCGGGTGTCCCGCGTCTGGCGGATCCGATGGGAATCCCAGCAAACACAGGGGATTCGAGGAATTTGGCCGCCCGAAAAGTTCTTGATCGTGTTTTGATTCCGCGCCCCCGGCCACCGCCGGTCAACCCGGAATCCCGCCCATTTTGGCGGGGTGAGGGCCAAACGCGCGCGTCCCGGCAATGGGGATCAGGCAATCGGTTCGGACCGCATAGAGGCTCGAAACGCGAGGCTCGGTTCAGTCGCCGAAGTTCTTGATCGTGTTTTGATTTTCGGGCGGTCCACGTCGGGATGATCCGATGGAAAATCCAGCAAATACAGAGGTTTCGCGGAATTTGGCCGCCCGAAAAGTTCTTGATCGTGTTTTGATTCCGCTCCCTCGAACGCCGCCCTCGGTGGCGGGGTGAGGGTGATCCGCGGACATTTCGGCCATCGGGATGGGACAACCGGGCCGGGCTGGTTAGAGATTCGGCCCGCGTGGGTCGGACCCTTCTCAGAAGTTCTTGATCGTGTTTTGATTTTCGGGCGGCCCACGTCGGGATGATCCGATGGAAAAACCAGCAAATACAGAGGTTTCGCGGAAATTGGCTGCTCGAATTGTTCTTGATCGTGTTTTGATTCCGCTCCCTCGAACACCGCCACACAACTGGAATCCCGCCCTCGGTGGCGGGGTAAGGGCGATCCGCCCACTTCCCTGCCTCGGGATCGGGCCACCTGGCCGAACCGCTTCAAGACTCGACCCGCGTGTGGCGGATCCTTCACAGAAGTTCTTGATCGCGTTTTGATTTTCGGGTGCCCATGTCGGATGGTTCCGACGGAAAATCCAGCAAATGCAGGGGTTTCGCGGAAATTGGCTGCCCGAATTGTTCTTGATCGTGTTTTGATTCCGCTCGCTCGAACACCGCCACACAACCGGAACCCCGCCCTCGGTGGCGGGGTGAGGGTGATCCGGGCACTTCCCGGCCATCGGGATGTGGCCATCGGACCAGAACGGTTAGAGACTCGGCCCGCATGGGTCGGATCCTTCACAGAAGTTCTTGATCGCGTTTTGATTCTCGGGCGGCCCATGTCGGATGGATCCGTCGGAATACCCAGCAATTACAGGGGTTTTGCGGAAATTGGCTGTCCGAATTGTTTTTGATCTTGTCTTGATTCCGAGCACCGGCCACCGCCGAGGCAAGCCGGAATCTCGCCCACGGAGGCGGGGTGCGGGCGATCCGCGCGTATCCCGGCCATCGGGACGTGCCACCTGGCCGAACCGCTTTGAGCCTCGGCCCGCCTTGGTCTGTTCCTTCACCGAAGTTGAAGCTCCGCCGAGGCAGGGCAAAGTTCATGTGTTGGTGATGCGGAGCGCGTCACCGCGATTTCGCGGGGCGGGGGCGGAAACTCTGGTGAAATTCCGCCGAACAGATACTTGCTCGTGGACGGAAACACCTTCGGTCGGGGGCCGCCTCAGGCGAAAGCGCGTCGCATAATTATACTTTGGGCCTTGGCCGCGCACTCACCCTCGACACGGGGCGGCACGTCGTGGAACACGTCCGAGTGAGTGGTGATGGGCATTTGAGATTGCCGCTTGAAAATTGGTTGCAATTTTGGCGGTGATGAAAAATTGTGCCGGGAGGAGCCTTGCTGGCGCACTCTCCGATGCGAAGCGTCGGAATCGAAGAGGAAACGGATGATGTTGGAATCGGATACCGGCGTCGGTGCAAAAATGACAGTTCCAACCGCGGTCCGTTGCGGCGGGCACACGGCGTCCGTGTGCGGCGAGCAAGGATTTCGCCGCGCTACGCCGCAGGGTTGGACTGTTGGATTCGGCGGATGGCGCGCCGGAGACGATTGCCGCGCGTCGGGTAGGGCGAATTTCGGGGAGGTCCAGAAGCATTGGCCACAAGTCGAGCGAACCGAATTGACTACGCCGCGCGAGATTCTCAACAATTGGCGCTCGATTCCGGATGAGTGGCGCGACGTCGCGGATACCCCGAAATACGGGTGTGAGCATACGGCGGACCAACCTCGGGGAAATGATGCGCGCGCGCGATTCGCGCAGCGAGAGCAAACTTGCCTCTCCTTCACCGCCGGATCTCCGCCCATCGTCCAGCAGGTGCTTGCGCCGCCCCGCCAGGAAGCCACCCACCGAATTTCATGCGTGGCGTTGGTAGAGAAAAATGTCCGCGTTTACCCCGAGGTTGCCGATTATCTTAATTGTCGAGCGGTTATTCCATTGCGTCTGCATGATCCGAAGATGAGGCGCGCTGACGAGGACGGAATCCATCCGTACCGGATCAAAGCCAAGGCGCCTTGGTCAAGTGATCCCATGGAGAACCATCCCGTGTTGGACCTAGACAAAGGCAAAGAAACCACACCATTGAGCGAGTTGGCCGAAGAATTCCGCGACTCCTCCACCGCCAAGTTGGACAATTCGCGTGGCAAAATGCCTATCGAGAAGCGCGGCCGCCCGATTTCGCCGAGAACAGACTGCGCGACGGGATTCAGAATTGGCGGATTTGGAGGGCGCGGCGAGCCGTGTGGTGTCCGGATTCGCAACGCCACTCGGGGAATGGATCCGAAAAACGTGCTCGCCACGACTTTCAAAGGTCGATGTGGAGTTGTGCCCAATGCCATGGACATAATTTCTCCCGTCGTCGGGATTCGGGCAATTTACAGTCGCGCAAGGCGTTGTCGTGATGCCTTGAATAATCCCTCCGCCTCGATGTTCGAGAGCCGACAAGCGGTGGGATTCTCTTCCAAGATCCCGCGGATTGCAGGGCGGAATCTTGATCAAGCGATTGTCGTAATTGGCACTCCACCAAGACCTCACGCCATCCAGAAGGAACACCGGCCATGACGCCCACCATGCCCGACGAACAGAAAGACAAGCTGGTTGAAAACCTCGTCGCTTCGACCGCCGAGAAAAGCTGGCTGGAGTTCAAGGAAAGAAATGGTGATCCCGACATGATCGGAAGATTGATCTCGGCACTTTCCAATTCCGCAATTCTGGAGGATCGCGACAGGGCGTATGTGCTTTGGGGCGTCCGCGACAATGATCACGCCATTGTCGGAACCGAATTCGATCCGAAAAAACGGCATCAGGGACACGATTTGAGGTCTTGGCTCCGTCAGCGGATCAAGCCCGACTTGGATTTCCATTTTGATACCATTATTCGCGGTGGTGACAAATTGGTGCTTCTGACAATTCCCGCCGCTGATTACTCACCAACCCAATTCGATGGGAAATCCCATATCCGCATTGAAAGCGCAACCCCACTTCTTTCGGCGCACCCCGAAATTGAAAGACGCCTTTGGACAGCTCTGCGAGCGGTTTCTTGGGAATCGGATTTGGCGGCGGAACACCTAAGCGGTGAAGAAGTACTATATCGGTTGGATTATCTAACATATTTTCTTTTGACTAATATTCCTGTTCCCAGAACTCTGGAAAAAATTCTCAATAAACTTTCCAACGAAAGAATCATTCTCCCCGACGACGAGGGACAATGGTCCATTACAAATTTGGGCGCGATATTGTTCGCTTGGAATCTTGGCGATTTTTCAATTTCCATGGCGTACAAGGGAATCCGCTTCGCGGCCTATGGAGGGGCCAATCGCTCGGTCGCCAAGCGGGCAATTCGAGATGAAGAAAAGGGATATGCATCCGGTATTCGCGGAATACTGAATCACATTGACGAACTGTTGCCGGTAAACGAGCATCTTGGAACGGTGATCCGCAAATCCCACCCGCTCTACCCCAAAGTCGCGCTGCGCGAATTCATCGCGAACGCGCTGATCCATCAGGATATGACAATCACCGGAACTGGACCAAGAATTTCTCTATTTTCCAACCGGTTGGAAATTAGCAATCCCGGGAAACCCCTGGTTCCCGCAGATAGGTTTTTAGGGCCAAATCCGAGATCCCGGAATCAAAAAATGTCATCTCTCATGAGGCGAATGGGCTTCTGCGAAGAAAGTGGAATCGGGGTATTTCAGGCTTTGAAGGCGATTGAGGCATATCAACTTCCTCCACCGGATTTCCGGGATGATCACGAAGCGGTGCGTGTGACTTTGTTCGCGCCGAAAAGCTTCGCCAAAATGACCCGGGATGAGAGGATCCGCGCCTGCTATCAGCATGCGGCGTTGACTTATTTGAGC
>JANQKA010000263.1 GCA_028281405.1 Hasllibacter sp.
TGTCCGTGCCCTCGTCGGATTCTCCATCACCCGTGGTCGCGATGTCCGTCACCGTGACTTCCACGACGGCGTCCGCGGCGGTCCCGTGCGCCGCCGTGACGGTGAACCCGTCTCGTTCGCCCGCGTAGGCCGCGATGTCGCCCGCGCCCGCGCCGCCATCGATGGTGTCGTCGCCCAATCCGCCGGTGATCTCCTGGGCACCGGCCCCGGTCGTGACCGTGTCGTTCCCCTCTCCGGCGTCGACCGACATGAGGGTCGCGCCTCGGGCGGCCTCGTCGATGGCGTTGTCTCCGGCGGTGCCGGTGAACCCGCCGTTGGAGAATGTCCCGTTGCCGGCGGCGGCGGCGGTTCCTCCGCCGCTGTCGTCGTCTCCGCAACCGGCCAAAGCGCCGAGCGCCGCCGCCGCGCCCGCGGTAATGCCGAGGGAGGAACGCCTCTTGGTGTTGATGCGGTCCGCTTTGAAGGGGAAATAGTCGCGCATTTCGGTCTCCGAACATTATGAAGGGCGACGTCCTGCGCCGCCGGAATTCGTTCATTCCCGCCGCCGATACCGACGGCCTGGACGTAGGGATGACTGATCGCACTCTGGACGCCCCCGGAACGCACGCTCATCCATGAGGAAGCTCCTTCCCGGTCACCCTTGGATGGATATCACGGATCACCCAACGAAAGCAAACCTCCGCCGGGCAAGCCCGCCCGCCTCGTTGACCATCAAATGGGAACACACCAAGCGGTTGCGCGTCGGATTTCAATCCGATCCCCCTGACGAAGGATCCGCGCGAGCCGCTCCAGCCGCGGGGAATGCGCCGAACTGGCCAAGGACTCCACTCTTGACCGGCGCGTCCCGGCGGGGCCGGACTGCACCCGACCTGCCGCCGATGGACGCCACCCGGCAACTGGCCCATTCATGTGCGCCCCAAAAGCGAGGCCGATGCCCCTTGGTGCGGGTGCGGCGAGTGTCCAACCAACCTCCGGAATGAAGCGGCATCCGCCTCCACGCCGAACGGATCCAGCCGCCTCCGCCCCACATGCCGGACCCGCGTGGCCGGGAAGCGCGTTGGACGAATCACCATCACTCTGCGCGAATCGAATCAATAAGATCGAATCCGGATATCGATCCGAGCTGTCGCCCCGATGCATCACCGGCGCGCCACGCCACCGCGCTTGCTCACCCGTGAAACCCGCGTTTCAAAGTGGATTGCATGAATTCGGACTCTGACCCTCCACCCGTTCGGGTTCGGAGAGGACGGAGGCGACCCCATTCGCCATCGGATTCTTGAAACCGGCAAACCCCGGTCCACCTTAGTCGCCCTCGACCCGATGAATCGGGGCGGCGGCGGTTCCCGCGTTGCCAGGAACCAACACGCTAGAGCGACAGCGACTTGGATGCGAACACAACAATGGATGACGGTGTCCGACGTCATTCAGCGAATCGCGGTGACCTCAACTCGACTCACTCAACTGGCACTCTAATCGGACAATCAATCCCGAAAATCTCCTCCACGCGGGGTTCCGCGAGTCCCGGCTTCGCGATTTGGCCGCGGGCGCACTCGTCACCGCGTCGTGTTTCGGGCGCGGGCGCGCGCACCCCGCGGACGCCACGGGCGCGCCGCGCCGAAGGATCCCGCCCGGTTATCGCTATGAAACGCGGACAATCCGCGTTATCATTTGCCGAACACGCATGACGGAGGAATTCCAAATGACTCTCAAGATCGCCATCGCGGCGGCGCTTTCCTGCCTCGCCACCGCGGCCCATTCCGACGAAGCGCGCGCCTATGTGTCCGGCGGCTGCTTCTGGTGCGTCGAATCCGACTTCGAAAAAGTCGAAGGCGTCATCGAAGTCGTGTCGGGCTTCACGGGCGGCACCCTCGACAACCCCACCTACGACGACGTCAAGAAGGGCGACACCGGCCACAGGGAGGCGGTCGAGATCATCTACGACGACGACGTGATCGAATACGCCGAAATCATCGACAAGTTCCTGAGGTCGGTCGACGTCTTCGACGATGGCGGGCAGTTCTGCGACCGGGGCTTCACCTACACCACCGCGATCTACGCCGGAAACGCCACCGAACGCCGCGTTGCCCGGGACCGGATCATGGCGGCCGAACGGGAGCTCGGACGCATGATCGTCACCCCTGTCGAGGATTCGTCCTCGTTCCACCCCGCCGACGACTACCACCAGGACTTCTACAAGTCGCCGGGACGCCTTGGCCGCGTCAGCTCGGTCGGCCTCAACGCGACCAAGAAGCGCGCCTACAAGGTCTACCGCGACCGCTGCGGCCGCGACGACCGGGTGCTGGAGATCTGGGGCGACCGCGCCGCCTTCGCCTCCTAGGAGCCGCCGATCTCGATGGCGGCCAACGCCGCCATCGTCCTGATATCCGCCACCGTGGAAACGCTCGACAGGATCTGAATCGGGCGTTCCACCCCCGTCAGGATCGGCCCGATCACGGTCGCCCCGGCCATCTCCTGCAGAAGCTTCGTGCTGATCGAAGCCGAGTGCCGCGCGGGGACGACGAGGATGTTCGCGGGGCCCGTCAGGCGGCAGAAAGGATAGTGTGACTGGACTTCCTCGTTGAGGGCCACGTCCACCGTCATTTCGCCATCGTATTCGAAATCCGCCCCGCGCCGGTCGAGGACGCCGGGCGCGAGCTTCATCTTCTCGGCCCTTTCGGAAACCGGATAGCCGAACGTGGAGAAGCTGACGAAGGCCACGCGCGGCTCCTGGCCGAGGGTCCGGGCGACGCGGGCGGCGGCGACCGCGATGTCCGCCAGATCCTCCTCGTCGGGCCATTCGTGGACCAGCGTGTCGCCGATCAGCACGATCCGGCCCTTGTGGAGGATGGCCGTCACACCGACCGCGCCGCTGGAGGGACGCGCGTCGAACACATGGTTGATCCGCTCGAGCACATGGGCGGATTTGCGGGTCGCTCCGGTCACCATGCCGTCGCCGTGGCCATGCGCCAGCATCAGGGCCGCGAACACGTGCCGGTCCCTTGCGGCGAGACGGTGCACGTCCTGCCGGTCGAAGCCCTGACGCTGGAGGCGGGCGTGGAGGAAGTCCTTGTAGGCGTCCAGGTGTTCGGTGTTGGCGGCGTTGACCACCTCGATCTCGGGAACCGCGTCAGCGAGCCCCGCCGCCGACAGTTTTTTCTCCACGTCGGGTTTCCGACCGACCACCAGCGCGCGCCCCATCTCCGCGCGCTGGAAGGCCACGGCGGCGCGCAGCACCCGCGGGTCGTCCCCCTCGGCGAATATGATCCGGCTTTGCGCCGCCCGCGCCCGCGCGTGGATTCCCTGCACCATCGCCGCGGTCGGATCCAGGCGCGACTTCAGCGTCAGTTCATACGCGTCCATGTCGAGGATGGGACGCCGGGCGCATCCCGTCTCCATGCCGGCCTTGGCGACCCTCGGGGGAATCCTGTGAATGAGCCTCGGGTCGAACGGCGTCGGAATGATGTAGTCCCGCCCGAACGTCAGCTTCTTGCCATAGGCCACCGCCACCTCGTCGGGCACGTCCTCCCGGGCGAGTTCGGCCAGCGCCTCGGCGCAGGCGAGTTTCATTTCGTCGTTGATCGCCCGGGCGTTGATGTCGAGGGCTCCGCGGAAGAGGTACGGGAACCCCAGCACGTTGTTCACCTGATTCGGGTAGTCGGAGCGGCCCGTCGCCACGATCGCGTCCTCGCGGACCGCGTGGGCCTCCTCCGGCGTGATCTCCGGGTCGGGGTTGGCCATCGCGAAGATCACCGGATCGTCCGCCATGTCCGCGACCATCGAAGGCGTCACGGCACCCTTGGCCGACACGCCGAGGAAGACGTCGGCCCCCTTCATCGCCTCCTCCAGGGTGCGCAGGTCCGTCTTGGCGGCGTGGGCGGACTTCCACTGGTTCATGCCTTCGGCCCGGCCTTGGTACACGACTCCCTTTGTGTCGCAGACGACGCAGTTGTCATGCCGCGCGCCCATCGCCTTGATGAGCTCGACGCAGGCGATGCCGGCCGCGCCGGCGCCGTTGAGCACGATGCGGCAGTCCGCGATGTCCTTCCCGGTGAGCCTGAGCGCGTTCAGGAGCCCGGCCGCGCAGATCACCGCGGTTCCGTGCTGGTCGTCATGGAACACCGGGATGTCCATTTCCTCCTTGAGTCGCTGTTCGATGATGAAGCATTCGGGCGCCTTGATGTCCTCCAGGTTGATGCCTCCGAAGGACGGGCCCATCAGTTTCACCGCCCGGATGAATTCGTCCGGATCCTCGGTGTCGAGTTCGATATCGATGGAGTTGATGTCCGCGAAGCGTTTGAACAGGACCGCCTTGCCCTCCATCACCGGCTTGGACGCCAGCGCGCCGAGGTTTCCCAAGCCGAGCACCGCGGTGCCGTTCGAGATGACCGCGACGGTGTTGCCCTTCGCGGTGTAGTCGTAAACGGTGGCGGGGTCGGCGGCGATTTCCTCGCAGGGAACCGCGACCCCCGGTGAATAGGCGAGGCTGAGGTCGCGCTGGGTGGTCATCGGGGTCGACGCGGAAATCTCTATTTTCCCCGGGCGCGGCAGCAGGTGGTAGGTCAGCGCCTCCTCGCGCGTGAAGCGGGCATTCGAAGACATTGGAATCCTCCCTGGCGTCCGCCCGTGTCTAAGGGCGGCACGCCCCGCCCGGAAGGGGCCCGCGGCGGAACGATCCGGTTCGGGGCCGCCGGCGGTCAATTTCCTCCGCCGATTTCCTCCGCCGGATGGATGATCGTGGCTCCGGTTCGGCAACCGGACGGCCGCCCGCGCCACACTCCCCTCCCACCCGCGGAACGGCCCAACCACATTCCGGCTCCGCCGGGGGCCGCGTCGGATGGAATCGCATTCCGCGCGACAACGGACACGCGGGAGACCGGCCGACCGGCCAGGCATCGTGGCGTGGCCGACGCCCCGCCTCGTCGGCCGCGTCACCCGGCGCGGGCCCACCGGCCGGGGCCACGGGGAGAGACCGACGCCGACCGGGGCCACGGGGAACCGCCCCGGCCGGTTCCGGATATTCGCGGACCAACCGTCGCCGACCCCGCTTCGTCCCGACGAAGGTCCGGCCAATCGTGAAACGCGGACGACGCTCCGCGATTCGATCCATCCATGACGGAATCATATCGCCCGAAGCGCCGATTCGGATCGAATCGGGAACCAATTCCCGGGCGGTGCGGCCAAGCGGAGGCGGGACGAGGCCGCTTTCGGGATTCCGGTCGAGCGGCTCCGGTTCAGGGGTCGTCGGGACCGGCTTGGCGGGTCGATGGGGCGGTCCGTGATGCGCCGAATCGCTTCCCGGTCCACCTCGACCCGCCGGCGGGAGCGGTCCCCTCCGGACCCCGGGCCTTCGCCGCGGGAATCCGGTCCTCCCCGCCGGGGCCCGGCGCCGCCCGGAAAACCGCGAGGGCGTCCCGAATGAAGAACGTCGCGTGAACATCGTCCCGTCAACCTTTCGGCTTTCGCTTCCCGGATCAAAGCTTTATTTTCACGGCAGCGACACGGGAGCTGCCATGAGCGCGCAGGGCGTCACTCCAATGATGGAGCAGTTTCTGGAGATAAAGAAATCGCACCCCGATGCGCTTTTGTTTTATCGAATGGGCGATTTCTACGAGATGTTCTTCGATGACGCCGTGGCGGCGGCCGAAGCGTTGGATATCGCGCTGACGAAGCGCGGGGGGAAGCATCTCGGCGAAGACATTCCGATGTGCGGGGTGCCCGTGCACTCCGCCGAGGGCTATCTTCTGACGCTCATCCGCAAGGGCTTCCGCGTGGCCGTCTGCGAGCAGATGGAGGATCCCGCCGAAGCGAGGAAGCGGGGACCGAAGGCCGTGGTCAAGCGCGAGGTCGTGCGCCTGGTCACTCCCGGCACGCTCACCGAGGACACCCTGCTCGAGGCCCGGGCGCACAATTTCCTCTGCGCATGGACCGAGGTGCGCGGCGAGGGGGCCCTGGCCTGGACGGACATCTCGACCGGCGGATTCTGGGTTATGGGCTGCGGCCTCGTGCGGCTGGGGCCGGAATTGGCCCGGCTGTCCCCCGGGGAATTGATCTGCGCGGACGACGCGGAGGAGCGTCTGTTGCCGCTGGCGGACGACCACCGCGTCCACTTGACGCCGCTGTCGCGGGCGAGTTTCGACAGCGAGGCCGCGAAAACCCGGCTGACCAAACTGTACGATCTGGCGTCGCTGGACGGAATCGGAGCCTTCGACCGGAGCATGCTCGGCGCGATGGGCGGCATCGTCGACTATCTGGAGTTGACCCAGAAGGGGAATCTGCCCCGGCTGCACCGCCCGCAAACCGTGGACCCCGGCGGCGCGATGCAGATCGACGCGTCCACCCGGAGAAGCCTCGAGCTGACCCGCTCCATGTCGGGGAACCGCGGGGAATCCCTGCTGGCCTGCGTCGACCGCACGATCACCGCCGCGGGAGCCCGGCTTCTGGAAACGCGGCTGTCGAGTCCCTCGACCCGGATCGAACTCATCCGCTCGCGGCTCGGGGACGTGGACGCGCTCATCGAGGCGCCCGACCTGGCCAGGGACATCCGTGAGGAATTGCGCGGCGTGCCGGACCTCGACCGGGCCCTGGGACGCCTCGCGATGGACCGCGGAGGACCGCGGGATCTCGTCGCCGTGCGACGCGCCCTGGAACGGGCCCGCGCCGTCGCGGGGCGTTTGGACGGAGCGGCCGAATCCCTCGCTTCGCGCGCCGACGATCTGGCCGGAGGGGATTCCCTGGCGCGGCTCCTCGCCAAGGCGCTGATCCCCGAACCGCCGCTGGCCGCGCGCGACGGGGGATTCGTGGCCGACGGCTACGACGGGGAACTCGACGAAGCCCGCAAACTCCGCGACCAGGGGCGGACGGTCATTTCCGAGCTCCAGGGGAAGTATTGCGAACACGCCGAAATTCCGGCGTTGAAAATCAAGCACAACAACGTGCTCGGCTATTTCGTCGAAACGAACTCGACGCACGCGAAGAAGATGATGTCGGAGCCGCTGAGCGACACCTTCCGCCACCGGCAAACCACCGCGAACGTCGTCCGCTTCTCCACGGCGGAATTGTCCGAGCTCGAAAGCGGAATCCTGAACGCCGCCGGCCGCGCCGTCGCCGCGGAATTGCGTGTCTACGCGTTTTTGCGCGACGCCGTGCTCGACGCGTCCGACAGCCTGTTCGCCACGGCCCGCGCCTTGGCGGAACTGGACGTGTCCTGCGGCTGGGCGACCCTGGCCGCCGAGGAGGATTGGGTGCGCCCCGAAATCGACGACAGCCGGGCGTTCGTCGTCGAGGGCGGAAGGCATCCCGTGGTGGAGGCAGCGCTGAAGCGGGACAACGCGTCGTTCATCGCCAACGATTGCGACCTCGGAACCGGAGACGAGAGGATCTGGCTGCTGACCGGCCCCAACATGGCGGGCAAGTCGACCTATCTGAGGCAGAACGCGTTGATCGCCCTGTTGGCGCAGGTCGGGGCCTACGTTCCGGCGGCGCGGGCCAGGATCGGAGTGGTCAGCCAGCTGTTCAGCCGGGTCGGCGCGTCGGACGATCTCGCGCGGGGCCAATCGACGTTCATGGTCGAGATGGTCGAAACCGCCTCGATCCTGAACCGGGCGGACGACCGGGCGCTCGTGATCCTCGACGAGATCGGCCGCGGCACCGCGACCTACGACGGGTTGTCGATCGCCTGGGCGACGCTCGAACACCTGGTCGAGGTGAACCGATGCCGCGCGCTGTTCGCCACCCACTATCACGAGCTGACCGCGTTGGCGGAACGGCTTCCCGCCCTCGGCGCCGCGACGGTGTCGGTGAAGGAATGGGACGGGGAGGTGGTGTTCCTCCACGAGGTTCGTCGCGGAACCGCCGACCGTTCCTACGGCGTTCAGGTCGCGAAGCTGGCCGGACTTCCACCGAGCGTGATCGCCCGGGCGAGGGACGTGCTGGACATGCTCGAAGCGACCGAAAGGGAAGGCGGGCGGGCGTCTACGGCGCTGATCGACGACCTTCCGCTGTTCACGGCCACGCCACCATCGGCGCCACCGCCCGCGCGGGCCGGGAACGATCCCCTGAGGGAACGCGTGGACGAAATCCGCCCCGACGACCTGTCCCCCAGGGAGGCTTTGGATCTGATCTACGAGCTGAAAGGGATCGGCCGCTGAACCGGAACCCGCGCGGGGAGGCGCCCGGACTCCAACAACGTCCCGTGGATCGGACCCTAAGCGGGGCTCCCGCTCCGCGGCGGAGCCGGCGGAATTCCGATGTCCGGTGGAATTCCACCCAACGGCTCCGAGCGAATCGCCTCGCGGCCGGGGCGGCGAACCAGCGGACATCGGCGGCGGCGGTCATCCCGCGCCGCCTCCGTGGGATGTCCGGATCCCGGCCGGCCCGGCCCGCCGATTCATCCGGGCGCGTTCGCCACGCCCGTCGGCGCCGGTCGCCTCCGACTCACGACTCCGGTGGAGGGGCCGACGAGACGCCGACCTGGGCCGCCCGCAGCAACCTGTCGTGAAGGGTGAATCCTTCCACCATCAACTCGATGATCTCGCCCTGGGGAGTTCCCGGAACCGGGGTCTCGAACATCGCCTGATGCAGCTGCGGGTCGAATTTCTCGCCTTTTTCCGGGGCGATCATGGAGATGCCGTGTCTGGAAAAGACGTTGAGCAGCTCCTTCAGCGTCAGCTCGACGCCCTCGATGACGGGACCGGCGGCTTCGCGTTCGGCGTCGCCGGCCGCGTCGAGGCCGCGTTTGAGGTAGTCGAACACCGGCAGAAGATCGCGGGCCAGACGGGATCCCCCGTACTGCTCCGCCTCGCGGCGGTCCCGGTCGGACCGCTTCCGGATGTTCTCCACCTCGGCGAGGGTGCGCATCAGGCGGTCCTGGAGGCCGTCCCGCTCTTCGGTCAGCGCCTTGACCCGCTCGAACGGGGAGGTGGTCGGCTCCTCCTTGATTTCGAGCGCCTCTTCGGAGGTGATGTCGATGATCTCGTCGTTGACGGCCGCCGCGGTTTCGGGGTCGTCCAGAAACGGATTGTCCTTCTCTTCGTTCATCTTCTTCCTGCTCAGCTGCGGTCGGAAAGAATCTTTCCGACCAATTGCGCCGTGTAGTTCACGACCGGAACGACCCGTCCATAATTCAGGCGGGTCGGCCCGATGATCCCCACGGCGCCGACGATCCTGCGGTCGGCGTCCATATAGGGAGAAACCACCAAAGATGAACCCGAAAGCGAAAAAAGTTTGTTCTCGGATCCGATGAAAATGCGGACGCCCTCGCCCTCCTCCGACAGTTCGAGGAACTCGGCGATGTCGCGCTTTCGCTCGAGTTCGTCGAACAGGCCTCGGATCCGGTCGAGATCGGCCAGGGAATCGTCGAGGAGATGGGAACGCCCCCTGACGATCAGACGCTCGGGCTTGCCGCTTTCCTTCTCCCAGATGACGATGCCGCTTTCGACGAGATCCTGGGCCAGGTCGTCTATCTCGCTCCGTCGGCGGGAGATTTCCTTCTTCATGCGCGCGCCGAACTCGGCGAGGGTCAGTCCCGCTCCGAAAGCGTTCACGAAATTAGCGGCCTCGCGCATCGCCGAGGGGGTCAGCCCCGCGGGCGGGCTGAACAGCCGATTCTCGACGCGGCCATCGGAAAAAACCAGCACAACCAATGCCCGGTCGGGAGCCAGGCTCAAGAATTCCACATGGGTGATCGGCGACTCGGTCTTCGGCGCGAGGACAAGGCTCGCTCCACGCGTCAAACCGGACAGGGCGTTTCCCACCCGGTCGAGGATGGAGGCGACGTCGCTCTCGCCACAATCCACCGTCGCGTGGATCTTTTCCCGGTCGTCCTCCGACAGGTTGTCGACCTCGAGAAGGCCGTCCACGAAAATGCGCAGCCCGTTTTGGGTCGGGATCCGCCCGGCCGACACGTGGGGGCTGTCCAGAAGACCGAGGTACTCGAGATCCTGCATCACGTTCCGGACCGTCGCCGCGCTGACCTGCTCGGACAGGTTGCGCGTCACCGTGCGCGATCCGACGGGGACGCCGGATTCGAGGTAGTTCTCGACCACCAACCGGAACACCTCGCGGGAGCGGTCGTTCATCTGCTCCAGGATCTCGCTCGTCTCGATCATGGCGATTTCCCGGCGTGCTGTTTCTAAGGATGGGGCTCCCGCCGATTGTGTTATTCCAAGCGGCGGATTTCAAGCGAATCTTGCCCCGCGCCCCGGTCCTGGCCGGCGGAACGCCGACAACGGACGCATCCCCGTGAAGCGGGACACCGGGGATTCATCGTCGGACAAGCATCGGGTTGCTTCCCAACCGTCGCGGGCGGTATGTCCCCGGCGATTTTCGAGGAGACGCCAATGCGCCCGTCCGGCCGTCAGATGAACGAATTGCGTCCGGTTTCAATCGAAACCGGCGTCTCGATTCACGCCGAAGGCAGCTGCCTCATCCGATGCGGCAACACCCATGTCCTGTGCGCCGCCACGCTGGAGGAACGCGTTCCGCCCTGGGTGAAGGGTTCCGGTCTCGGCTGGGTCACGGCGGAATACGGAATGCTGCCCCGCGCCACCAACACACGCATGCGCAGAGAGGCGAAAACGGCGCAGTCCGGAAGAACCCAGGAGATTCAGAGGCTCATCGGCCGGTCCCTGCGCGCCGTGGTGGACCGGTCCGCGCTCGGAGAGCGCCAGATCACCGTCGATTGCGACGTGCTCCAGGCCGATGGCGGCACGCGCTGCGCCTCGATCACCGGCGGCTGGGTCGCCCTGCGGCTCGCGGTCGAAAAATTGATGAAATCCGGCGACGTGAAGTCGAATCCCGTCGTCGATCATGTCGCCGCCGTGTCCTGCGGCATCCACGGTGGGCGTGTCGTGCTGGACCTCGATTACGTCGAGGACAGCGAGGCGGGGACGGACGCCAACTTCGTCATGACCGGTTCCCTCGGCCTGGTGGAGCTTCAGGGCTCGGCGGAGGGAGCGACCTTTTCCCGGGACGAATTCGGCCGGATGACTGATCTGGCGGAGTCGGGCGTCACGGAGCTCGTGGCGGCGCAGAAAGCCGCCCTGTGAGGAGGCGCTTCGAGGGGGACAGGCTCCTGGTCGCGACCCACAACCGCGGAAAACTGGAGGAGATGGCCGATCTCTTCCGCGACCGCGGCGTAGCCGTGTCGGGCGCTGCGGATCACGGCCTTGTGGAACCTCAGGAAACGGAGACGACGTTCGTCGGCAACGCCCGGATCAAAGCCCACGCCGCGGCGCTCGCCACCGGTCTGCCGGCACTCTCCGACGACAGCGGAATCGAGATAGATGGGCTGGACGGCGCTCCCGGCGTCCACACCGCGGATTGGGCCGAGACCCCGGGCGGCCGGGATTTCGTCAAGGCGATGACGCGGGCGTGGAACGAGCTCGAGGCCAGGAAAGCAACCGAGCCGCGCCGCGCCGCGTTTTGCTGCACGCTCGTGCTCGCCTGGCCGGACGGACACGACGAGGTGTTCGAGGGTCGCATGCCCGGACGCATCGTCTGGCCGATGCGCGGCGATCTGGGGCACGGCTACGATCCCATCTTCCAACCGGACGGCCATGATTTGACCTTCGGGGAAATGGACCGGTGGGAGAAAAACCGCATCAGCCATCGCGGCCGCGCCTTCGCCAAGCTGATCGAGGGCTGCTTTGGCGGCTGACGCGTTCGGTCTCTACGTTCATTGGCCATTCTGTCTCGCCAAATGTCCCTATTGCGACTTCAACTCGCATGTGGCCGGCGGTGTCGACCACGACCGCTGGGCGGACGCCTTCGTCCGGGAGATCGGGCGCGTGGGCCGGATGACGGGGCCGAGGCGTCTGGACACCATCTTCTTCGGCGGGGGGACGCCGAGTTTGATGGATCCCTCCACGGTCGGGCGGATCATCGACTCAGCCGGTCTGACGTGGGGATTCGCCGACGACATCGAGATCACGCTTGAGGCGAACCCGACATCGGCGGAAGCGGACCGCTTCTCCGCCTTCGCCCTCGCCGGGGTGAATCGGATTTCCATCGGGGTACAGGCGCTCGACGACGGCGATCTGCTCGCCCTCGGCCGTCAACACACCGCGGACGAAGCTCTTCGCGCGGTCGATTTGGCGATGAACTGTGTGGAACGGGTCAGCATCGACCTGATCTACGCCAGGCAGGGCCAGGGATTGGAGGACTGGCGCGCGGAGCTTTCCCGCGCGCTCGATATCGGAACCGGTCACCTGTCGCTGTATCAATTGACGATCGAAGACGGCACGGTGTTCGGTCGCCGCCACGCGGCCGGTCGATTGCCCGGCCTGCCGGACGAGGATCTATCCGCCGACCTGTTCGAGCTGACCCAAGAGCTGACGGTCGCCGCGGGCCGCCCGGCCTACGAGGTGTCGAATCACGCGGAGCCCGGCGCGAGGGCGCGGCACAACCTGATCTATTGGAACGGCGGAGATTTCGCTGGAATCGGCCCGGGCGCGCACGGCAGGCTGTCGATAGGCGAAACCCGCCTTGCGACCGAATGTCCCCGCTCTCCCGCCGAATGGCTGTCCTCTGTGGACAGCGGCAGGGGAGACACGGCCTCGGAGCTCACGAAAAACGAAATCCTGGAGGAGCGCGTTCTGATGGGATTGAGGCTGGCCGACGGGATGGACGCCGACGGACTGCTCGCGACGCCCACGCTGCGCGAGCGGACCACGCGGCTCATTGAAGACGGAGTCCTGTGGAGATCGGAGGACAGGGTAGGCGTGTCGCCACCGCATCGACTCGTGCTCAATTCCGTCATCGCCTCCCTTCTGACCTAGCGCGCCGCCAACGGATGTCGCTTTTTTGTCGGGAGTTCCCGCAGTGATTCGCCGGCCCCTCGCCCGTCGAGGCGGCGGGTTTGCATCGAACCCCTCTGAATTTGTAGTTCCGGCGTTGCGTCGATAAAGGTGACGTGCTTCGGCGATCCAATCCCGGGCGGAACATTCGATGCCAATACATTGCCGGAGAATCTCGGCGGGCGGAATCCCAAAGCGATTGCGGTTTTCCGCCAAAAGCCAATTGATTTCGCGCTCACCAATCAGAATGAAAAATTTTGATCGAAATGAAAGAAGCACAATCGAACTTGAACATTGTCACGCGGCCAAATCCCTTTCGTACTCGCCGCGTTGATTCCAATGAAAGCTATTAATCTTGTAATTGCGAAAGGACTTGGATATTGAATCGGCATATTTTCCGCCTTCGAAATTCAATATCGCATAAGGCTCAATTTTGCCGGATGCTCCATTCAGAACATCCAAACACGCGAACAGGAAATACTTGGCGTCCTTGACCCCGGGTCGGTTCAGTGTCCCAACTATTTTATCCGGATTCGGATCCGACCCGCGGATGTGAAAGTCGAAGGTGTGTGAAAGACCGGAATTACCCAATAATTCTGTTTGGAAATCGTATTCTATACCTATTCCATCGAGCCACCCGGCCACTTCACTTCGGAACATCTTGGAAGCATCCATTTTAGGCGCGACCTTCGGTGTCGCCAAATAATACAGGTCATTGACCGCCAAAATTGACTGTATCAGGTTGTTCTTCGCAATTGGGAATTCCTCGACCGGAACCTGAACCAGAAGCTCTCCCCGCTCCTCATTCACGCCAAATCCGGACAGTGCGGTCCTAAGATGATTCATCAATTCTTCCTTTCTAAGCGATAATCCGGACATTTCCAGATCATCGATCGTGTATCCGGCGTCCGTTAGCACGAAGCCGCCATCTATTCCGCGTCGAACGAAAATCTGAATGAGGTCGTTGTGCCTGTCGACGAACGGCGTCGTAATCTCGACTTGGCCGTCAATCTCGCGAAGAACGGTCTCCTCCTTCAACCAGCGACAATAGCTCTCGACGAGGGGCTTCACGTCTTCGATCATTTAAACGATCCCCATCCGAATTTCGGCGACTCATCCACAATATTTCATGAAGTCCAATGGTGTCTTACCGTGATCACCCGAATTGGAGAACGTCCCCTCCGGTTATGAATAAGCCCATTTGATGAAACCATCCTTCGGCTTCCTTGGAGGCCGCCAAGAAGCGGAACCCTCGGCCTCATTTGAATTCCCCCGGAGGCCGGGCGTTCAGCAGGCCGATGACGTCGTCGAGCTCGGCGAGCGTGCCGTAGATGATGTGCAGCTCTCCATTCTGGGCGCCCTGTTCGTGACGGACCCGCACGTTCAAACCAAGATTCGCCTTCAGTTGGCTTTCGATCTCTTGAATGTCCGAATCCTTCGCCCTCGGCGCGGCGGCCCGCTTGGCCGGAGTC
>JANQKA010000269.1 GCA_028281405.1 Hasllibacter sp.
TCGGTCTCACCCGATCCACTCCCCGCATGCAACCGCTTACATGCCGGGATCGACGACCGCGACGGCCCCCGGCCCGGCGCTCACGGCGGCAAAAAAAATGTAACCCGGTAACATTTTCCTCTTGCGAACCGCCAAAATCCCGCGAATCCTGTAACAAAGTTACACGGGTGATTCGGGTGACGAGGGTGATTCGGAAGGAGAATCGGTTGCGGGAGTGGGCCGCCAGAGCAAGCGCGGGGTTGAACACGGCGGTCGAGGCGATCGTCGCGGCGCTGATGCTCGCGCTTGTCCTCGACGTTTGGCTCGGCGTGGCCGACCGCTACCACTTCCACTGGCAACTGCCCTGGCCCGAGGTTCTGGCGCGTTACCTGATGATCTGGGCGGCCATGCTCGCGGTCTCGTCGGGAATCGCCAAGAGGGACCACATCGGACTGACCGCCTTCGTCATGCTTCTTCCGGAGCCGACTCGGCGCGCGGTCCTTCTGGCGGTCGACGCGCTGGCGCTGGCGCTCTTCGCGTATGTCGCATGGTTCGGGATCGCCTTCGCGCTGGGGGGCGCGTCCCGGGAAGCCATGATCTTCGGAGTCAGCCTCGCGCCTTTCTACGCCGCCATCCCGGTCTCGGCGGCGCTTTGCACGATCCAGCTCGTATTCGTCCTCGTCAGGGATCTCGGCGCGCATCTGGACTCGCCTCCCTTCGGGGAAGGGGCGGGCGGGGAGGCCCGATGATCGTCGCGGTCGCCTTCGTGCTGTTCATACTGGCCGGCATGCCGATCGGCTTCGCCGTCGGCCTCGCCGGCGTCGCCGGGCTGATCCAAATGGGCGGCGGCGGCTTTCTCGCGATCGGCCCCAGCAAGATATTCAACGGCCTCGACATTTTCCCGTTCCTGGCGATGCCGTTCTTCATCCTCGCCGGCGAAATCATGAACGGCGCGGGCATCACCACCCGGCTGGTGAAGCTGGCGCAAACGCTCGTGGGCAGGTTCCGCGGCGGCCTCGCGCACACCAACATGCTGGCCTCGGTGTTCTTCGCGGGGCTCACGGGGTCCGCCACGGCCGACGCGGCCGCCTTCGGCCGCACGCTGGTGCCCGCCATGGTCAAGGAGGGATACGCGCGCGACTACGCCTGCGCCGTCACCGCGGCGGGTTCCATCATCGGGCCGACCATACCGCCGTCCGGGCTCATGGTGGTCTACGGTTCGCTCATGGGCGTGTCGATCGCCGGGCTTTTCGCGGCGGGCATCCTGCCCGGCCTCGTCATCTGCCTCGCCTGCATGGGCGTGATCGTCATCGGCGGAAACCGCGAAAACCTGCCCAAGCCCCTGCGCGGAGCCACGCTGCGCGAGGTCAGGGACACCTTCGTCTCGTCCCTCACCGCGCTCGCGATGCCCGCGATCATCCTCGGAGGCATCCTCGGCGGAATCGTCACGCCGACCGAGGCCGCGTCCATCGCCGTCGCCTACGCCCTGTTCATCGGGGCCGTCGTCTACCGGACCCTGACGGTCAAGGCCTTCTACGGCATGCTGGTGAGGACGGCCCGGATCACCGGCGTGATCTTCGTGATCATCGCCTTCGCGGGAATCCTCGGCTGGTGGATGAGCTTCGAGCGGATTCCGCAGCTCCTGGCGGAGACCGTGCTCGGCCTGTCGGAAAACCGCTACGCCGTCATCGCGGTCATCATCGCGCTTCTATTGGTGGTCGGCATGGTGATGGACATCACCGCCATCCTGATCATCCTCGCGCCGGTTCTGGTGCCGATCACCGAGAGTATCGGACTCGAACCCGTCCACGCCGGAATAATCTTCGTCCTCGCGCTCAACATCTCGCTGATGACCCCGCCGGTCGGGGCCTGCCTGTTCGTCCTGTCCTCGGTGACCGGCGAAAAGCTCGAGCGCATATCGATCAAACTGATGCCGTTCCTGGCCGCCGAGGTCGCGATCCTGTTCGTGTTCGCGTTCTGGGAGGACGCGGCCCTACTGCTGCCCAGGATGCTCGGATTCGCCAACTAACCCAACCCGAAAAGGAGAAACGACATGAAGATCTTCCCCATGGCCCTCGCGCTCGCCGCCGCGATGGCGGCCGGC
>JANQKA010000315.1 GCA_028281405.1 Hasllibacter sp.
CGGGGCGGCGATTGGCGCGCTGGGGAGGATTCGAACCCCCGACCACCTGGTTCGAAGCCAGGGACTCTATCCGCTGAGCTACCAGCGCGCATTTCCGCCGAATGTCCACAACCTATCAAGGGGCGCGGGAGCGGTCAAACTCCGAACACGGTCATGGAGTGAATCCAGCGGATATCAGCGGCGTCGCGCGCGGGTTCCGCCCCGGACGAAGGCTCCCCCGAGCGTGTCCGGTTCCATGCGGAGCATCGGCGCAACCGTCCCAAACGGGCGTGACTTCCGTTGCCGGTGTGTTTCCGGGCGATGGAATTGATCGCGAATCCCGCCCCACGCCTCAATCCCGGCTCATGGAACGCCATCAATTCGGGCATGGAGCGCCAGCGACGTGGGCGGGATCAGGTTCCCGGCGGACAAACGTACGGGACGCACAATCTCCAACGATTGGAGTTGGGCGCTTCGCTTCCCGCGCTCCGGCTCCATCAAAACCGCCGGCGCTCAATCCGGTTGGGACGGAACACCAGCGGCCTCGATTTCGGGCGCGAACCCGTCTCTCTCCGCCGCGCCGCGGAGAAACTTCTCGAATTCATCGAGATCCACCGGATCAAGTTGTCCGAAGGACCGCATCCAAACCAAGGCGTCCCCGAGCGCGTCCGGCTCAAGGTTGCACCATATCACGCGACCGCG
Source organism: Hasllibacter sp. (assembly GCA_028281405.1). Taxonomy (GTDB): domain Bacteria; phylum Pseudomonadota; class Alphaproteobacteria; order Rhodobacterales; family Rhodobacteraceae; genus JANQKA01. The sequence goes on from JANQKA010000315.1 coordinate 682, forward strand.
CCTTTCCTGGGTTATGAGGCCCGCTTGTTCAAGAATCCGTAGGTGCTTGGATACCGCCGAGAGCGAGGCCGGGAAAGAGTTGGCGACATCCGTGACCGCCATGTCGTCCTCGAGGAGCAGCGCGAGGATCGCGCGGCGGGTCCGGTGGGCCAGAGCCGAGAAAATGGCGTCCAATGCGCTCTCGGCGCGCACGCCGCGGCTTGGCGCGTCTGGAAAATCAACCCGCTTTCGGGCACCTGGGCGAGTTCCCGCGGAGCCCGGATCCGCCCGCCCGTTCATGATTGAGACCTCCTCCGGATCACCGCCACATGGTCGGCGACGATACCGCGCGCGTAGCGGAGGAATCAACGGGCGCGGGGGGAGCATTCCCCGAATTCGTCCCAGATCCGCTCCGCGCGCGCGGGCGCGGGCTCGCGACGTGATCCGCCGGCGTTCCGTAAGCCAGATCCGCTCCGCGCGCGCGGGCGCGGGTCGCGACGGGGTAACGGCATTCGAGCGCCAGAAGTTCCCCGCTCCGCGCGCGGGCGCGAGTCGCGACGGACGCGGTGGAGCGCGTCGATTTCGGGCCGGACGCTCCGCTCCCCGCTCCGCGAGCGGGCGCGAATCGCGACATCGTGCGTCTGCCACTTCCGCATGATCGACGGGGATCCGCTCCGCGCGCGGGCGCGAATCGCGACGTCGCGGGAGAAGAGGTGTCTTGGCAGATCAGGTCGCTCCGTTCCGCGCGCGGGCGCGGATCGCGACTTTCGACTCGCCGGTGCGCGATTAGGAAATCGCCGCTCCGCTTCGCGCGCGGGCGCGGATCGCGACATCGCGCCGAACATCCCGATCGATACGCTGCAGGGCTCCGCTCCGCACGCGGGCGCGAATCGCGAAGCGAACCCTCCGCCCATCGTGATCCCGATCTGCCGCTCCGCTCCGCACGCGGGCGCGAATCGCGAAGCGAACCCTCCGTCCATCGTGATCCCGATCTGCCGCTCCGCTCCGTACGCGGGCGCGAATCGCGAAATGCGTTGGCCGTGCCAAGTCAATCGGACGCCGATATCCGCTCCACGCACGGGCGCGAACCGCGACATTCGACCGTCTCGTCAGCATCCGCGACGCCAATTCGGATCGCGGCGCGAGGGAGCGGGTCGTGAGGCCGTCCGTCACTCTACACTTGGATGCGAGGCGACCGCGCCGCCCGGGCGCGTGGCGACCTCCGGGCCCGGGTGCGGATCGTGACATTCAACCGACTCGTTGAATATCCCCGGCCCCGATTCGAATCGCGTCGTGGCGAAGGGATTGCGGACGAAACCCTTGTTTTCAAAGGGTTGGCGTGCCAATTGCGCCGTTGACACGATCCCCTCCGCCTTTTAGACGGGCTGCGGCACGACGGAGGCTCGCTGGATTTTGGTGGACGAACCGACACGCGACCGGATGAAGGCGCTGGAGAAGCGAATCGCCCGGGCGAAGGGGATCCCCGAACCGGAGAACGCGTCCGTCGGCGGCCATTCGCAAGCCGAGGTGGCATGGCGGATGGTGATTGAATTGGTCGCGGGGCTGTTGATCGGCTTCGGCATCGGATACGGGCTCGATCGTCTCTTCGGGACGACCCCGGTGTTCCTGGTGCCGTTCACGCTGCTCGGGTTCGCGGCCGGTGTGAAGACGATGATGCGCTCCGCGCGGGAAATGACGGCCGAAGAGGCCGGGAAGAAGGACGAAGAACGTGGCGACCGAAACTGAATCCCACGGCGGCGAAGAAGGCCTGGTGTTCCACCCGATGGACCAGTTCCTGGTCACACCGCTGTTCGGTGGTGGCGAGGTGCACTGGTACACGCCCACCAACGTCACGCTTTGGATGGCCCTAACCCTGCTCGGGGTGGCCTGCCTACTGGTCATGGGCGGCGGACGCGCCATCGTGCCGTCGCGTTTCCAGAGCGTCGCCGAACTGTCCTACACCTTCATACACAAGATGGTCGAGGACGTGGGGAGCCGGGAGGCGCTGCCTTATTTCCCGCTCATCTTCACATCCTTCCTCTTCATCGTGTTCTCGAATTTCCTCGGCCTTCTGCCGCTGGCGTTCACCACCACGTCGCACATCGCCGTGACCGCGGTCCTCGCCATGGCCGTGTTCCTCGGGGTGACGGTTCTCGGCTTCGCCAAGCACGGCCTGGGATTCCTCAAATTGTTCTGGGTCTCGTCGGCGCCGACCGTGGCGCTCCGCGTGATCCTCGCCCTCATCGAGGTGATTTCGTATTTCGTGCGCCCGGTCAGCCACTCCATCCGCCTGGCGGGCAACATGATGGCGGGCCACGCGGTGATAAAGGTGTTCGCGGCGTTCGCGCCCCTGGTCACCATCTCCTTTGGCCTCGGAGTTCTGGTCACCCCCCTTTCGATCCTCGCCATCACCGCGATCTACGCGCTGGAGGTGCTGGTGGCCTTCATTCAGGCCTACGTGTTCACGATCCTCACCTGCGTCTATCTGCGGGACGCCCTGCATCCGTCGCACTGAGAACAAACCCAACGCGAAATCTTCCAAACTCAAGGAGCAATCAGCCATGGAAGGAAACATCGTCCTGACCGGCGACCTCGTCCAAATGGGCGCCTACATCGGAGCCGGCCTCGCCTGCTGCGGCATGGGCGGCGCCGCCGTAGGCGTGGGAACCGTCGTCGGCAACTTCATCTCCGGCGCCCTGCGCAATCCTTCCGCGGCCGGACCGCAGACGGCGACCATGTTCATCGGCATCGCCTTCACCGAGGCCTTGGGCATCTTCTCCTTCCTCATCGCCCTGCTGCTGATGTTCGCCACTTGAGGCGGGCGGTTCAGGAATATCACCGATCCGGGCGCGGCCGCCGCGCCCGGGCCAACACCCAAGGTTCCAGGAGGCCGTCATGGCAACCGAAACCCATGTAGTCGAGGCGGCCGGGCGCGGCGCCGGGAATCACGAGGGGGTCGCCTACCCCGCGGCGGATGCCGCGGCGCCGGGCATGCCGCAACTCGATTTCTCGACGTTCCCGAACCAGATTTTCTGGCTCGTCCTGACGTTGATCGCGATTTACCTGCTGGTCGCCAAATTCGCGCTGCCCCGCATCGGCGGCGTCCTTGCCGACCGCCGGAAGACCATCGAGAGCGACATCTCCGCCGCCGAGGACATCAGGCGGAAGGCGGTCGAGGCGGAGGAGGCCTACAACAAGGCCCTGTCCGACGCCCGCGCCCAGGCCCGGGACATCATCGCCGAGGCGAAAGCGGCGGTTCAGAAGGATCTCGACGCGGCCAACGCCGAAGCCGACGCCGAGATCGCCGCGAGCGCCGCCGAGGCGGAAAAATCCATCGCGGAGATCCGGAGCGGCGCCGACCGGATGGTGTCCGAGGTCGCGCACGAGATCGCCCAGGACATCGTGGCCGCCGCCGTTCCCGGCATGGTGGACGAGGCGGAGATCGCCGCCGCCGTCGACCGGCGCGTCAAGGGAGGCGCCTGATGTTTCGCATACTTCCCTTTCCCCTTCTGACGGCCACTCCCGCGCTGGCCGCCGGGGATGTGTTCTTCAGCCTTTGGAACACCGATTTCGTCGTCCTGATCGCCTTCCTGCTGTTCGTGGCGGCGGTCATTTACTTCAAGGTGCCTCCGCTGATCGGGGGCATGCTGGACAAACGGGCCGAGAACATCCGAAACGAGCTCGACGAGGCCCGTTCCCTGCGCGAAGAGGCGCAGGAGCTTCTCGACTCCTACGAGCGGAAGAAGCGTGAGGTCGACGAGCAGTCGCGCCGGATCGTCGCTTCCGCGCGCGCGGAGGCGGAGCACGCGTCCATGCGGTCCAAGGAGGAGATCGAGCGGTCCAAGAAGCGCCGCATCGCCGCGGGCCGGGAGCAGATCGCTTCCGCCGAGGCCAACGCGGTCAAGGAGATCCGGGACCGCGCCATCGAGGTTGCGACGGCCGCGGCTTCCGAGGTGATTTCGGCGCGGATGGCCGCGGCCGACCGGGACAAACTGACTGACGATTCGATCGAGACCGTCGAATCGCGCCTGCGCTGACCCCGCCCCGACGCGAATCGCGGCTCCCCGGGGATTGCCCGGGGAGTCCATTCGGGGAGCTTCGACCCTGATTGTAGTGACACGGAATGCCGGGGGGACGAACCCGCGGGTTGTTGGGGGTCACGAACTTCCGGCAAAGCAAGTCGCGCGCCGTCAATGCCGGAGCCGCTCGACAATGATCTCCGCGTCGCGGGTCCCGGCGGGGCTTCGTCGAGCGGGAGTGAATCGCCCGGCCGGGGCGACTCGGCCAAGGATTCCCGCGACCGCGCGACCGCGCCTTCGAGGTTGGATGTCCGCGGCGCGCGAGATGAATTCGGCGCGGTTTGCCGAGGCGGGTCGCGTCAAGCCGACCGGGGATCCGATCGCCACCTTCGAGAAGAACCGGTTCGGATCTTGGCCCGACGCGATACGCGGTCCCCCGGCGATTCAGCGGGGTGTCGGCGGTGAGTTCAGCGGGGATGGCTTGGCGGACCCCGGCGAACCGGTCGGCGATTCGACCGCGGGGGGCGCGACCTCCCGAACCTTTCCAACCAACACCATGCGCGGCGCGGCGGCGATGGCGCGGCGGACAAATTCCCGGCGGTCGATAGTGTCGACGACTTCCGGCGATGCGCGTTGAGCGATCAGCGTCCCGCGTTGCCGATTCCGTTAAAACTTGGGGAATACATAAAATGCTGACCAAGGTCAGACAATGCAGCTCTCTCCGGGCAGACGGGGATTATTAACAATCCTGACCAAACTCGACATATGGTGTGGTCCGACAATCCATCATACAACAGGGGCCGGCATTCCACCAAAATCACGGGAACTCCCACGACTTGTCCAGACGAACAGAAAAATCCGGAGCGGGACTTGAATCCATATTCCAAAGCAACCATGTGGACCTCGTGATGAAAACCCAGCATCTCACATACTCCTACCGGCTGAACCTCCGGCGCCACCAACACCGGTGGCTCGAGAAGGCTCTGGAACAGGCGCGCCTGCTGTACAACGCCGCGCTGGAGGAGCGCATCGATTGCTACAAGAAAACCGGCAAGGGCATCACCAAGCTCGATCAGAACAAGAGCCTGACGGTGATCCGCCGGGAAAATCCGGAATTCACCGAATACGCCGTCGCGATGCAGCGGTGGGCGTTCGCAATGCTCGACCTGGCGTTCAAGGGCTTCTACCAACGTCTCAAGAATAAGGACGGAAAACCCGGATACCCAAGGTTCAAGGGAACCGGCAGGTTCAGAACCTTCGGGGTGCTGGAGGCGAACGGTTGGAAAGTCGACGGGGACAGGTTGACCATCAAGGGGATGGGCACGTTCCGGTTCGTCCAAACCCGCGAAATGCCGGCACCGCCGAAAATGTGGACCATGACCCGGAAGGGGGGACAATGGTTCGTGAATTTCGTGGTGGAGGTCGAATGCGCCGACACCGCCCCGCCGGGCGGTCCAATCGGCCTCGACATGGG
>JANQKA010000328.1 GCA_028281405.1 Hasllibacter sp.
GCCGCAGGCGCTTTCGGCCGATGCGGACGCGTTCCCTCACAGTCACCGCCGCTCCATCCACGGGGGCGGGGCGGTCGCACAGGATCGGCCTGCAGGCGGGTTCACGATCCGAGCGCGATCGATGATGTCGCGGTGTCGTCGTCCGCGGTCGGGGCGGTCCGAATTCCGGCTTGGCGCCCGCGCGACCGATTCAAGCCCGAGTCCTCCGCCGCGGCGATACCGCCGAGGCGGCGGCGCGAATCAACCGCCCGACGCCGAAGTGGAACCGCCCATTGGATTGGTTCGACTTTGATATCCCGCGCTCTTGGTCGGGAATCACCTTCGTGACCAGTCCGAATTTTCCCGGCGGGGGAGGCCGGGAACTCGCGGGTGGCGCGTCCCGGGTAGACCGGAATCTCCTTTGGTCGCCTCTTTCGGGGCTAGAGAACGGGTCTCCCCGCCATCGGGGAGGGGACGTCCGAATCGTTTGCCGCGCCTCCCCGTCCGAGATTTGCCGCGAAACGCGACATTGGAATTGTGTCCGCGTTCGGAGGCGATCCGGTCGTCACGGTTCCACGCCGCGACCAAGAATCGGAGCATGGCGGCCGGACGCTTGACCGTTGAGGCACGATTCGGTGGACCGAAAGGTCAATTTCCGTCGATGACGGCGGAGTGTCTTTGGAGCTCCTTCCCGTGAGCTTCAATCCGCGCACTGTTGGTGGCCGACCTCTCCGAGAGCGTGAGAATCTCGGCGTACAAGTCATCCTGCCGGGCTTGGGTGCGTTTGTCGTCCTCCCGCATCTCCAACAGCAAGGCCATCATCTCGGAGAATTGTGACTTGAGCTCGGCGTTCTGCGCCTTGAGCTCGGCGTTCTGCACCTTGAGCTCGGCGATCTGTCCGCCAACCTCGACCCTGAACACGGAAATTTCATCCCTGAATTCGGAGAGTTCGACCGTGACTCCCGCCTTGTGACTTTCGAGATCGCTCGGGAGACTCCACAGATTCAGGAACATCGAGAGGACCATCCCTCCCAAAACCAGCATGGTGAGTTCGACCAGGCGCGCCTTCCACCAACGCGGGATCCACGAGAACGCGGTGTCATGATTCGTCATTTCATCGTTCCTTTCGGTTGTGTCCGTCCTTCGCGGAATCCGGACCCTTGGGGCAAGGTATAGCGCGCGTGATACGTTCCACAAGAGGATTTTCGTGTCGTGAGTCATTTTCCAGTACTGGCGGCGCGAATCCACCGCCCGACGCCGAAGTGGAGCCGCCCATTGGACTGGTTCGACGTTGATATCCCGCGCTCTTGGGCGGGAATCTCCTTCGGTGACCAGTCCGAAAGTTCCCGGCGGGGGAGGCCGGGAACCCGCGGGGGGCGCGTCCCGGGTCAGACCAGATCTTCCTTTGTCGCCTCTTTAGGGGCTAGAGAACGGGTCTCCCCGCCATGGGGGAGGGGACGTCCGAATCGTTGGCCACCGCGCGTCCATGTCCGCGTTTTGCCGCGAAAACGCGACATTGGAGTGGTGTACCGCGTTCGGAGGCGATCCGGTCGTCACGGTTCCACGCCGCGACCAAGAATTCGGAGCATGGCGGCCGGACGCCTGACCGTTGAGGCGCGATTCGGTGGACCGAAAGGTCAATTGCCGTCGATGACGGCGGAGTGCCTTTGGAGTTCCTTCCCGTGAGCTTCAATCCGCGCACTGTTGGTGGCCGACCTCTCCGAGAGCATGAGAATCGC
>JANQKA010000331.1 GCA_028281405.1 Hasllibacter sp.
AACGCCGCGCCCGGAACGGCCCGGGGCCGCCGGTGAACTTCCCTCCGATGCCTCCACCCCCGGTTGGAACGGCGCGTCGGCCCCTCCCCGCGGATCGAAACGCCGGAACGCGGGAGCTCCGCCCGCCAGGCGCCCACCGCTTATGCCTTGGTCCTGAACGGTCCGGAGCGCGCGGGCCGGGCGCCCCTACTTCCGCGGGCAAAACCATCGGAACCGCCGCGACCGCGCCGCGCCGCCCGCCCCGAGGATGGAACGCAAGCGACTTTGGCGTGAACACGACAACGGTTGACGAGAGTGTTCGACGTCCTTCAATTCCGCGCTGACCAATTCTCGGGTCGCGCGACCGGCTCCATCGAAACCGCCGGCGCTCTATTCCACATCAAATTCCGCCCGGCGCCCGCCGGACCTTGCCCCGCGCCGCTTCATGGGTCAGACCCCGGCCATGGCCCTGCCGATGAGCACGCAATTCCGGTACTGGGGACTCGCCGCCGCGGTCCTGATCGTGGTTCTATGGTTTCTGGGAGACGTGATCCTGCCCTTCATTCTGGGCGCGGCCATCGCGTACTGCCTCGACCCCGTCGCCGACCGGTTGGTGCGGATGGGCCTCGGCCGTGTCGCCGCCGTCGTCCTCATTACCGCCGCGACGATCCTCGTGTTCGTCGTATCCGCCCTCGCGATCGCGCCATTGCTGATCGAACAGGCGCTGGCGCTGGCCGCCGCGGCTCCCGAAATGGCCCGAAATCTGGAGACGTTCATCGGCGAACGCTTCCCTTGGATCGCCCAGCGGGAGGGAGGATCCCGCAACCCTCTGAGCCAAATCGGCGAGACGATCAATTCGCGCGGCGGCCAGCTCGTCGAGAGCCTGCTCACGTCGGCCCTGTCGCTCCTGAACATCCTCGTGCTGTTCTTGATCACCCCGGTGGTCGCCTTCTACCTGCTCCTCGACTGGGATGGCATCGTCGCCCGGATCGACGCCCTGCTGCCCCGTGACCACGCGCCCGCGGTCCGCGGGCTGGCGCGGGAAATGGACAAGACCCTCGCCTCCTTCATCCGCGGGCAGGGAACCGTCTGCCTCATGCTCGGCGCCTACTACGCCGCGGCGCTCATGCTCGTCGGCCTCCAGTTCGGCCTCGTCGTGGGTTTCCTCGCGGGCGCGCTCACCTTCATTCCCTACGTCGGAGCGATCGTCGGCGGGGGGCTGGCGATCGGACTCGCGCTGTTTCAATTCTGGGGCGACTGGTGGTGGATCGCGCTGGTCTGGGCGATTTTCCAATCCGGCCAGTTCATCGAAGGCAACGTCCTGACTCCCAAACTCGTCGGCAAAAGCGTGGGCCTGCATCCGGTCTGGCTTCTGTTCGCCCTCTCGGCCTTCGGCGCCCTCTTCGGCTTCGTCGGGCTGCTCGTCGCCGTCCCCGTGGCCGCGATGATCGGAGTGCTCGTGCGCTTTCTTGTGGAACAATACCGCGGGGGCCGTCTCTACAGGGGGCTCGAGGGCCGGGATTCCGGGGAATGACGAAGGGACAGTTGGTGCTCCCGCTCCCGACCCGCTCCGCGCGCGGCCGGGAGGATTTCTTCGTGGGGCCCGCGGCGGAGACCGCGGTCCGCCTCGTCGACGATTGGAGGGTGTGGCCGGAGGGCAAACTCGTGCTCGTGGGCGACGAGGGGGCGGGGAAATCCCATCTCGCCGAGATCTGGGCGGCGGAGCGGAAGGCCCCCGTCATCTCCGCCGCCGCCCTCGACCCCGATTCCCCGCCCGACGCCGATTCGGTCGTCGTCGAAGACGCCGACCGTGGCCTGTCCGAATCGGCGGAACGCGGGCTGTTCCATCTGCACAACCTCATCGCCGAACGCCGCGGACATCTCCTGCTCACGGCGAGGATTCCCCCGTCCCGCTGGCCCATCGCCCTGAAGGATTTGGCGAGCCGGATGCAATCTGCGACGGTCGTGCGGCTCGACCCGCCGGACGACGCCACGCTCGGCGCGCTGCTGCTCAAGCAGTTCACCGACCGGAGACTCGCCCCGGACCCCACGCTGTTCGACTACCTGCTGCGGCGAATGGACCGTTCCTACGCCGCCGCCCACGCCCTGGCGGAGCGCATCGACCGCGTCGCGCTCGGCCGCAAACGGCGCGGCGTCACCGTGGCCATCGCCCGGGAAGCCCTCGGCGGCCAGTAGCCGCCGCGGGACCCCGGCGAATCCGGCCCGGTCGAATTTCCCGGAGCGGGTCCGCGATCCCGGACGCCGGAAGGTGGCGCGCGCCCGTCATGACCTTCCGCTCCCGCGGTCCCGGACGCCGCCCTCCGCCCGAATCGGAGTGCGGCGGTGACCATCGCCCGCGGGACGGAAATTTCCGAAGAGCGCCCAAGTCGATTCCATCGGAAAGGAAACCGCATTAGACTGAGCGCCATGTCAGAAGCGGATTTCCTCTCCTCTCCCTTTCCCGAAGCCGCCGAAATGCCGGGATTCGATCCCGGCAGCCCGAATCGGTACCTCAACCGCGAATTGTCGTGGCTGGCGTTCAACTGGCGCGTCCTCGAGGAGGCGGGCAACCCCGACGTG
>JANQKA010000355.1 GCA_028281405.1 Hasllibacter sp.
GCCGTGCCCTCCGCCGCCGATTATGACCGTGTCGTATTCGTCCTTCGGCGCGGGAGACCGCCAGAGCTTCGGCCATCCCTCGTTGCCGGCGAGGCCCCGTTTCAGGATCTGGAGTATGGAGTAGCGCATGGCCGACACTGTTACAGCGAATCTGCCACCACGCAATGCGGCGGCGTGGGGGAGGACCAGCGAACGGCGGCGTGGGGGCGGTCGAACGGGCGGCGGCGCGGGGCGGTCCGGCGATCGGCGGCGCGGGGGCGGTCGAGCGGGAGGCGGCGCGGGGGCGGCCGAGCGGGAGGCGGCGCGGGGGCGGTTCGGCGGACGGCGGCGAGGGACGGGCAAGCGGGCGGCGGCACTTGGGCGGTCATGCGGACGGTTGCGCGGAGGCGGTCCAGCGGGAGGCGGCGCGGGGAAGGTCACGCGGGCGACGACGCGAGGACGGCAAAAATTGTCCGAAGCCCGATCGTGGACACGCCAGCGGTAGGAAAAGGGAGCGACAGCGGATTTGATGGAACCGGTAGCGCGAGCTGCGTGGAATCCAACGCGAATTGTTGGGGAACGCCGACCAGAATCGTAAACGGTGTTGTATTCAAACCCAAGTCGCCACCATTCTACGTCCGAGGCATTCCTTCCAGCTGGAACGCGCGGTTTCCTATTGGCTAGATTCCATGATTATCCGTACGCCCATTCCGCGCTACACGGCGGAACCGGAGTAACTTGCCCCTAATTTACTCGCATCCGTAACCGGAGAATGTTCTCTCTTTGGCCTCAGCCTGGGCCGCGGAGCCGCGTCCGGTGGGCGCGCCCTCCGAGGAAACGCCGGACGGACGCATCAAGGCCACGTCGGTTTCCGTGCACCACGGGAACAGTGACCTTAAATCGGACAAGCGAGTGGTATGACTCCCGGGCTGCGCCGTCGGAGGATCTTGGCTACGTAGATATTCGCCACCTGGCAGATCGCCACGAGATAAGCGACCAGCCGGAGGTCCGTCACTTCCACGCAGCCGTGCCATACTTCCCGCATCCCCTGACAGGAGGCGCACATGGAGTCTTCGAGGTCCAAACGCGCGAGTTCAAACTCGCCCGCGCCGCGCGCATGGCACTCCTTGAAGTCCTTCGAGAGGATCCGTTTGATGACATTTGTGCTTTAATTTGTTTCAAACCTGCAGAATCACCTACGGATAGAGGCTTGGCGTGAACCTGGTTCGTGCGTTCAGTCCTGCCGCCCAACGAACAGCGCTTCACTGGGACGTGGTCGCTCAGTCTGCTGCGAACGCCTCGAATAAACTCGATGGTGGGGTCTTGCGGACTTCCTACCGGTTGATTCGCAAAGGTGAACCGCATGAAGTATCAAAATGACCGCTGCCCTGACCTACGATATCCGCTTGCTGATTATCATGAAGCGAGCCGCCGGTCCAACCCGCGGCCAAGTCTCAATTGGGCTTGAAATTTCGAAATCATCCATCTCTCGGATCCCACGACACGCGGAACAAACCGGTTCGGTCCCCCGTCCAAAAATCGCGGAATTCCCCGCCAGCGTCGGGCCAAGAAACGGAGGAGTAGCTGGCGTGCATTGTCACCAGTAGTCCGTGTGTCATTCCATGAAACGTTTGATGGAAAGAACAGAGTCAAGAATAGAATGGTGCCCAGCAAGAGCACGGTCTGGCGGAACATTACCAAGGCGGGGCACAAGATCCCGCACGAAAAGTCCAAGAAGCGCAAGAAGCCCAAATCGGGGAAGGGCTGCGGTCGTGCCATCAATGGCACTCCGCTCCCTTCGACAACGGAACCGCCTCCGCGCCCACAGAGCCAACCGCGATGGCTACCGGTCATCACGCACCCGGTGACATTTACCCGTCCCGGGGCGATCCGGAGACGCGGGGGGCGATCGACGCGGGATGCATTTGTCCATCGCTGAATTTATACGAGGGAAGAATATTGATAATCATCCACGACATTCGCGTTAATTGTATCAAGAGGTAAGGGATCCACAGAAGCATCCAACACGTCAGGATTTGAAGGAATCGGACCCGTATCCTCGGAATCCCAGTTATCCCAAAGATCGGATACCTTAATCGTCGTGGTCCCGTTAATCCCCGGGCCATGAAACTGCAAAATCTCGAAATCCCGCAACACATCGCGACCGCCATTCACACCTTCCACGACTACCTGCTCAATGTTTTGTCCGGCAACGTCAACCTTTTCCAATGACACGCGATATAAATTCCGATCATTCCAATACACTGCGGAATCGTTGCCGTCGCCACCATAATGCGTGCCGTTGCCATCGACATAAAATAAGTCGTCTCCATCACCACCATGAAGCGTATCATCCCCCCTACCACCACGAAGATAGTCATCGCCATTACCGCCATGAAGCGTATTATCCCCGCTCCCGACCACAATCCTGTCATCTCCGTCTCCGCCATAAAACGTGTCGTCGCCGCCGTCGCCTTCAAGAACGTCATCTCCATTTTCGCCATAAAGCGTGTCGTCGCCACCATCGCCATTAAGAACGTCATCTCCGTCGCCGCCATGGAGGGTGTCGTCTCCGTCATCGCCGCGAAGATGGTCATCGCCGTCATCACCATGAAGCGTGTCATCGCCGTCATCGCCGCGAAGATGGTCATCGCCTTCATCGCCATGAAGCGTATCATCTCCGTCGTTTCCACTGATCCTGTCATCTCCGCCGCGGCCATAAAGCCAGTCATCGCCATCGGCCCCGAAAAGCCAATCATCTCCGCCGCCCCCGTAAAACTGGTCAGTGGTGGTGAATTTCACATTCATGTTTATTGGAGTACTCCCACCTCGTCCGTCAAGGACGGTGATAACAATAACACCACCCGTATCCGCCGTATACACCCCGGTGATCGCATTAGAATCGGGATTTATTGAAAGTCCCGCTTTCGCCAAGCCGGGTGAACTAAAGGTCGAACTCCACCAACCGTCCGGGACCGATTCGGTGAGCAATCTATGGGTGTGCATATATCCGATTTGACTGCCTTTGGTCACCACCACAATTGGTCCAGAATTATTTGCCAACTCGGAATCCGAATTATTCGATAGTTCGGGTACATATATTCGCGTGTCCGAAAATTGCAGATACTCAATATCCCGCAACTCATTGCGACCGTCGTTCGAATAATAATGCTCACCACCGCCACCGACGTATTCCACGATTACCTGCTCCTTGGACTGCCCGTCCACGTCCACCACTCCCATAGACAGTCGATAATCATCCCGATTCATTTTGAACACAGCGGTATCTCTACCTGACCCGCCGAAAATTTTGTCATCACCGGCACCACCGGTTATGGTGTCGTCCCCCCCTCCGCCGTAAAGCGTATCGTCACCCCAGTAGTCCATGATTTCGTCGTTTCCACCACCGCCATACGTGGCGTCGTCTCCTTCAACGTCCCAAATCTCGTCATTTCCGGGACCACCATATACGGTGTCGTTTCCTGGACCGGCGAATATATCGTCAGAACCACCTTCGCCATAGATTATGTCGTCTCCCAAACTGCTCCGGATTGCGTCAGAGCCGGATCCGCCGAATACGGTGTCGTCACCTCCAAAATCCTGAATCAAGTCACCCCCGGAACCGCCCATGACGGTGTCGTCCCCTCTACCGCCATGGACCGTGTCGTAGCCCCCGCGACCGAAAACAACGTCATCTCCGCTGCCGCCGTATATATAGTCGCCATTTCCCGTCCCGAACATTATGTCGTCGACGAAATCTACTCCTCTCAGTTGAACTCCGACGTCGAAAAACTTGACATCCATCCGGCGCGAAACTATTCCGCCCACCCCATCATCCGAAGAGATGGCGATCGTTCTGTCCGTCTCCGCCTCGTATGCTCCGGTGATCATGCCATTATCGGAAAGCAATAAACCTGTTTCCTCCAAGCCTGGAGAATTATAGATCAACTCCCCTCTCTGGACGGATCCGCCGAATCCCGCGCTTACGTCGAGTTCTCCCAATTCGATTCTGCTTCCCTTGGCCACAATCACGCTCCAATCGGGGGTATCCGATCCTACGGGATCCTCACTCCGTGGTAGATCGGCTACTTGAATCGTAATGTCCTTGAACTGCAGAACCTCAATGTCCCGCAATTCGGTGCGACCTTCGAGACTATGGATGTTTACAGTCGGCGGTATACCTAACCCTTGGGCCCCTACGTTCCCATAGTACCCAACGTCGATCTGCTCCGTGGGTACTACGACGATCTGCTCTGTGGGTTGTCCGTCAACATTGATAATCTCGATGAACAAGCGAAAATATTCGCGATTTGCAAAGAACTCGACGGTGTCGGTTCCATCCCCGCCGAAAATCCAGTTGTCCCCCGAGTGCACTCTAATCGTGTCGTCTCCGGCACCGCCATAAATTATGTCGTCCCCTTTGTAGTCCCAGATTTTGTCATTTCCATTTCCGCCGTACGCGATGTCGAACCCGTCACCGATTTGGATTCTATCATTCCTATCCCCTCCATATAAAATGTCGTCCCCTCCACCGCCATTGATATAGTCTTCCCCGTCGCCGCCATAAATGGTGTCATTGCCCCAATTGCCCGAGATATCATCATTCCCGGCACCGCCGTGAACAATATCGTTTCCTTTACCGCCGTAAATCTGGTCCCTCCCCCGACCACCGAAGATTACATCGTCTCCTCCGCGACCGTATATTTCGTTATTATAATTGGTCCCGAACATCATATCGGCGCTGAGATTGCCGCCCATCATACGTGAGCCAACGGCCAAGAATTCGACATTCAGGTTCCGTGACACACTTCCACCCCGCCCGTCATCGGCTGTGATTGTGAACGTTCCTCCTTCATCCGCAGCGTAAACTCCGGTGATTGAACCATCTTCGGATATGGACAGGCCCGTTCCCGCCAAATCGGGCGCGCTGAATGTCAACACGTCGTCCTGATCCGGATCTGAGAACCCCCTACCGACATTGAATTCACCCAATTCGATACGGCTTCCCCTGGTCACGACCACATTCCAGTCGGGAGTGTCCGCCGCCACGGGATTCCGATTTCCCGCGACGGGCGCGTTCGTACCGATGGTGAAGGAATGTGTCGCCAAACCGCCCCTTCCGTCATCCGCGGTGATGGTCACGGTCACGTCGCCCGATCCGACCAATTCGCCCGCGACTCGCTTGGCCGCGGCGTCGAACGTCAGGCCGGATTCGTCCCGGTTGAACACCGTGGAGATGGTCAGCGCGTCCCCGTCGAGATCGCTGAAAAGACCGCTCAGGTCGATGGGAGCGATCAAACGTCCAATCGTCTCCTCCCGGTCCCCCGGCGCGTCGACCGACACAACCGGCGCCCGGTTCGGCGGTTCCACCACCGTGATCGTAAAGGAGTGCGTCGCGGACCCGCCACTCCCATCATCCGCAGTGACGGTTACGATCACGTCATCCGAACCGGCCAACTCGCCCGCGACCAGTTTAGCCGCGGCGTCGAACGTCAGACCGGAATCGCCGCGGCTGAACTCCGCGGAGATGCTCAGATCGTCCCCGTCGGGATCGATGAACAGACCGCTCAGATCTATGGGAGCGATTGATCGTCCAATCGTCTCCTCCCGGTCCTCCGGCGCGCCACCCGAAACCACGGGCGCCCGGTTGGGAGCCGGTTCCACCGCGAGGGTGAAGGTTTGCGTGTACGCGGCGCCGTGTTCGTCGGTGGCGGTGACGACCAAGTCGAACGCGCCCTCCGTCTTGGCGGCCCCGGTAATCCCGGAGCCATCGAACGCCAGCCCGATCGTTCCCAAATCCGCGCCGCCAGCCAAGGCCGCCGCGAAGGTAAGTCCGCCGGCCCCGCTGTCGTCGGTGAAGGCGCCCGCCACATCGATGGGAGCCAGCCCAACCCCGACCGTCGCGGTCGCGCCCCGCAACGGAGCTCCGGTCGCGGTGGGCCTCGCGTTCGCCAAGATAACAAATTCGTCCTCGGCGGACAGGCCATCGCCGTCGGTGGCGCGCACCACGACCGTGACCGCGTCCGTTCCGGTGAACGTCCCGGAAATCA
>JANQKA010000435.1 GCA_028281405.1 Hasllibacter sp.
GAACATGGTGGAGGGCATATATCAAACGCGGGGCGACGAGGTCCTGTATGGAGGAGACCGGGCGGACACCCTCACGGTGAAGAACGGCGGCCATGCCGAGTTGTATGGAAGGGGCGCGAACGACGTCCTCACGATCCAGGCCGTCATCTACGAGGATGGGGACGAGAGCGTGTTGTACGGCGGTGCCGGGGACGACACCCTTCAAATCTGGGCGGGCAACATCAGGAGCGGAAACTACAACACGCTGTATGGCGGCGATGGGGACGACACCCTGATTCTGGACACCGAAGCCCGGGCGACCGACAGCGGATACCACAGCACGATGTATGGAGGCGAAGGCGCCGACACTTTCAGGTTGGAGATCCTGGGGGATGGAAGCGGTGCGGACACCGCCGCGCACGGCGACGATGGCGACGACGTCTTCCACATCAATGTGGATGGCGACGATCTGGCCGGACTCGGATCGGTCATGCGCGGAGGAGCGGGGGACGACACGTTCAACATGACGATCGGAGGAATGGACCACCGCGGCTATCTTCAAGGCAACGGAAGCGGCGACCACATGGAGATGCATGGCGACGGCGGTGACGACACGTTCAACATCGACATTCTTGGGAACCGTTCAGGAAACTCGATGCGGGTCGAGGGCGGCGACGGGAACGACTCGTTCAGCGTCGATGTCCAAGGCCGCGCGAGCGGGTACGACACGACGCTGGTCGGAGGCCGTGGGGACGACACGTTCACCGCGGACCCCGGTGGTGTCCAACGCGGGACGCTCATCGTCGACGGAGGCGAGGGACACGACGTGGTGATCTATGGCGGAAACCGGACGGATTATTCGATCACCATCAACCGAAGCACCGGAGCGGACGGTGAGGCCGTCACCGAGTTTGTGGTCCGGGATCCCGATGACACGGGCGCGAACAACCACCCGGATCGTTTGACCGGCGTCGAGGTGATTCGCTTCGATGACGGGGACTTCGCGCCGGATCCGGTCGCGCCGGTCGCGGCCGCTGGAATGGAGGACTACCTGTTCTCGTCGTTCGGGTGATCCACCGTCCCGGGGGGGCGCGGCATCGAGTCTAACGGACGGTTTCGGTGTGGCGTCCGGAGGCGCCATGTGGTTCGCGGGCTTCGTCGGTTGGGTTGTTCCAAAGGGCGTGACGGGCGTAGGTGCGCGGAGCGTCGATAAGGTGAGGTTCCGAGTGGTGGCTGCGGGGTGTTCAATTGGGGCTTATCCGTCTTGATCGGGGATGCCGCGGCACCTCGGGAATTCCGCGAAAAGCGGTGCGGTGAAGTCGAGGTTCCCGTGGCCGGGGCCGTGGATCACGCCTTCCTCACCGTACCAGGGAGCGCCAACACCGGGTGGCTGCGGAGAACACCAAGCGCACCGCTGGTCGAGGTGTAAGGGATTGGGAACTCGAAGAGTTTATCGCCGGACACATTCAAATGTCCGCGGCCCGACCGCTATTCGCCGGACCTTGTTGGTGCCTCGGGCCTTCAACCGCCATGGTCCACCAATTTCTACCAACTTATACCATAATATAGCAAAATTTGATATAATAATATATAAGCTGGTAGAAATTGGTAGATTCCGGCGGTCGACGCTCGGGAATCTCAGGCGAATGTCTCGGATAAGCCCGACCGCGGCCAACCGTCCCGCGAGGGATCGGTCGGTCGTCGCCTGATCCCCGCACATGCCATTGACCCAACCGTCCCGCGCGGGAGCGGACGGGCGGGGGCCAGTTCAGGAGCGATTTTCGTTATCGAGGTGCCCTCCGGCGCCGGGAGAATCGACGCCAAAGGGAATCAAGGCACAGCTTCCCCTGTCGCGAACACGGGTGCCTGAAGCTTCCCAGATGATCGAACGTTGCGATCATAGCACCGGAGGCCGGAGGCGAGCGGGCAACATGACGCTTCCATACCGATTCGCGGCGAACCGGGTGATTCGCCAAAGTGTGGAATATCCCGGAAAAAATTTCTCCGCGGGGCTATGGACACCCGGTCCGCCGCCTGCTAAGGGCCGCCTTCGCCGCGCCGATTCGTTTCGGCGCGGCGCGTTCTTTGGGGCGTCGCCCCGCA
>JANQKA010000368.1 GCA_028281405.1 Hasllibacter sp.
ATGTCGCCGGCGCCCGTCCAATCACGCCCAAGTCTCCGTCGGTGATGGACCTCGGCGATTTTCGAAAGGCCGGATTCGCGGATCCATCGAATGCGCCGCCCAGCGATCGCGCTTTTCGTCCATGCGACGCGCGGCGCGCGTTCCGCACCGCCGCCGCCCGCCAACTATGGCCGGCGCATTGGGTCGGGGCGCCCCCTCCCGTCAAAGTCCGCGATTCCGCTTCATTCGCCAATAAACCTCTTTCCGTGGTCCTCCGACGCGTGGGAATCCGCCACTCGAGGATCAATGCCTCCGCGACCGGGGGCGCCACAAGCCTCCGGTTCGCCCGGGTCGAGGGCAAGGGAGGATCAACCGGGTCAGAAGGACAACACGAAGCCCATGGAGTAGCTGGCTCTCTCCTCGGAATCCGCTTCCGCCGGATCCGAATTCGAATAACCGACGTTGAAGGTCGCGCCGCGGCCCATGAAGTATCCGGCGGCCAGGCCGTAACCCGTGGCCTGGTCCCGGCCGCGCTCCCAGGCGCCGTAGTTCGCGTGGATCGCCAACGGTCCCAGGACGACGCCCCCGCCGAGGCCGTAGTGGGTCACCTTTTCCCTGGCGACCGAGAAGGTCGTGTGCTCGCCTCCGATGGCGAAGCCGGAGCGCGAGGTGTAGACCGCCGACATGCCCGTGGCCGTGACCTCGTAGTAGATATCCTCGGGCAGGTCGTAAACGCCGTAGAATCGCGGCCTTACGTGATTTGGATCGTTGGTGCTGGGATTCGTGAAGTCCTCGCCGAATTGGCGGCCGATGCCGATATCGATCGATCCGTTGGGGAGGGCGATCGCGTATCTGAGTCCCGCCGACAGCAGGTCGTCGCCGTTGTGGCCGTCGTTCGGCGCGATGCCCCCGGACGCCTCGGTGTCGTCGTCGAACTCGGCGGAGAAGGCGATTCCGATATTTCGGAAGGAGTATTCGTAGCGCAGGACCTGGCCGTCGTACTGACCGTCCAAATGGGACCCGTTGTAGCCGGCGTGGCTGGTCTCATCGTCGTTAAGCGAGCCAGGGCTGAAGATTCCGCCGCTGTCCACGAGCGCCCAGTCCAGAGCTCCATCGGTGTCGCCCAGGCTGAGGTTGCCGAAGCCGCCCGACAGAAAGACGGCCACGCCTCCGTCATCGTCGTTGTCGCCGGTGGCTCCGCCGCCAATCTCGTCCAGGTCGACCGAGAAACCGAAGGCGACTCCGCCATCGGTCCTGCCGATTCCGGAGAAGGTCACGTCGACGTCCTGAAAAAACCGCGCCCCGGTCTCGTCGGTTCCGTCCTGATCGTAAACGCCGACCAAGGCGCGGCCTCCGATGTTCATTTCGGCGGCCGAGGAGGCTCCGGCGGCCGCGACGAGCGCGGTGGTGGTGAGCAGGAATCTCTTCATGGCCCTGCGCGTGCGCGCTCCAAGGTGGTCGGTGTTCGTGGAATGATAGTTAGAATACATGTCAGACGCAAGGTCCGGGCGGCAGGGGCGCCACGAAGCTTCACCACAGCGGGCCGGCGCGGTGGGCTCGCCGGCCGAAGTCCGCCGCGCCGGGTTCCCTTCCGATGTCTTGGTTGGCCGCACCGCACAAAGCGGTCGGGTGGGCGTGGGAGAAGACCTCTTGGGAGGCCGTGATCGGTCGGCGCCTCGGGATTTCATGGAGTATCCGTCCCGAGGCGAAATTTGTCCAGGTTGGTGGCGGTCGGGGAATACCCCGAATTGAATCCAAATTGAAACCCCGATGACCGCCCGGCGTGCGGTCGGTTCGTTTCACTTGGTGGTCGGCCTTCGTCGGGGACGAAGGATCACGGCGTAGCCAAGGCGAACCGGGGCGCGGCATCAAACTCGTGGATCCGCCGGACAGGCAAGTCAGAAGGTGACGCAGCCGGCGGATGGAGGGAGCAATCGATTTGAGTCGTACCGTTCGACTTGGTTGGAGAATGATCGAATCGCTGGGGACGGAATAGGTGCCGGACCCGCTGACGCGTGGCCAACGGGTAACCTCATCGGTTGGTGTGCGTCCGTTCGCGAATGTTTTGATTCGAAATCCGAATCGGGAACGACTCCCGTCATGTGTCAGGGCGGGGTCTTGAGCGGAGGCGCCGGCGAAGCCGCGTTCCGGTGGCGGCGGGATTGGCGCCCCGATCCGCGGCGGACAAAGCGGGCGTGGGTTGGAAGCGCCGCCGCACGATGAAGCGCGATTATATATTTCCGGGCAGGGGCCAGCCGCCGTGCGGCGCCGGCGAACGCGACGCAAGCGATACCGCCCAATCGAGTGCATCCGCTGAGTGTCGGGATCGGCATGGAAATTCGCGGAGAACCAGATACAATAA
The DNA here is from genome assembly GCA_028281405.1 of Hasllibacter sp. Lineage (GTDB taxonomy): Bacteria > Pseudomonadota > Alphaproteobacteria > Rhodobacterales > Rhodobacteraceae > JANQKA01. Next base: position 2,342 of record JANQKA010000368.1, read on the forward strand.
AATTTTGCGGCCGAACCACCACATAGTGTAGATCAAGGAGATCGCCCGAATCGAAAAAAATTTTGAAAAGGGCTATTCACGGTCATTGGATTCCAATAAAACGCGGTTCCGGCCGAACAACCTTAGCGGTCGGTTTCGCTGGAGGCGGCATGACTTCCCGACACCTGAACTGAACGACTCGGTCGCAGCCCTCCACAGGGCCGCCAGCTTTTCGGCCGACGTTGCCACGGACTCATCCGCCGCCCATGACCGCTGTCTCGGATACAACTATATGATCGAGGAGAACGTATCAGAGGAGCGGCTGGAAGAGGTGGAAGAATTCGGGCGTAACCTGACGGACGCGCGTGGGCACCGGTTGCTGGACGCGCGTGAAATTATGAGGGTCTACAGGGATCTGACCGTGGCCGGAATAAATGGGAGGGTCGTCTCATCGACGTTTGACGAGATTGTCAACGGTTCGGCCCTGCTCGAGCAAAATCTGGAGCCAACGCAGAAAATTGTGCATCTTGTTCGGATTGACCGCTATATTGACCAAATGAACTTCGAGGGCGACTCTTTGGATCAATTCGTCGGAGGGGTGGAGCACAAATTCCGCTCTGAACTTACGGATGCGATGCGGTTGTCCCAA
>JANQKA010000370.1 GCA_028281405.1 Hasllibacter sp.
CTTCGTTGGGGCCAACACCTCGCGACGATGGCCCACGGACGACCGTCTCCCTTGCGCGTTCGAACCAGTCTACGCGTCCGTTGGACCCGGCAGGAAACGCGCGGGAAATCCGGATCGGGAGGAACGGCTCCCGGCGCGGTGTTCCGAATGTTCCGGCGGCTTCGGCCGCGGTCAAACGGTCTCCGCGCCGGCATTCGCGGCCGAACCGCCCGGGTCAGCGGCGGGAATCTGAATAACCGGCTCCATGCTTTCGAGCTTCTCCCGCGTCAGGTGGCATTTGATCTTATGACTGTCCTCCGGGCCGAAACTCTTCATTTCCGGCACCTCGGTCTCGCAAAGATTTCCGGGCACCTCCGATTTCCAGCGGCAGCGGGTCTGGAACGGACACCCCGGAGGAGGATTCAAGGCGGACGGAACGTCGCCCTCGAGAACGATGTGCTTTTTCTCGACCGAAGTGTCCGCGATGGGAACGGCCGACAGAAGCGCTTCGGTGTAGGGATGGTAGGGGGGCGAGAACACGTCCGCGGTTTCGCCGATTTCCACCACGTGACCGAGATACATCACCATCACGCGGTCGGACAGATAGCGCACGATGGAGAGATCGTGGGAAATGAACAGGAGCGTGGTCTTCTCCTTGCGCTGGATCTCCATCAGGAGGTCGGTGACCGCGGCCTGCACCGAAACGTCCAGCGCCGAAACCGGCTCGTCGGCCACCACGACCTTCACGCCGCCGGCGAAGGCGCGGGCGATTCCGACGCGCTGCTTCTGGCCGCCCGACAATTGACGCGGCATGCGGTCCGCGAATTCGCGCGGCAATTTCACCAGGTCGAGAAGGCGGAGCATCATGTCCCGCCGCTCCGCGGGACTTCCGCCCTGCTTGAAGATTTCAAGCGCCCGCATGATCTGGGAGCCCACCGTCATCGAAGGGTTCAACGTGTCGAACGGGTTCTGGAACACCATTTGTATGGCGCCGACGGTCTCGGTGTCGCGGTCCTCGATGGAGATCGCCTCCACCGACTTGTCGCCCAGGGTCACGTCCCCGTCCGTGGCGGTCTCCAACCCCATCAGGACCTTGGCGAGGGTGGACTTGCCGCAGCCGGATTCGCCGACGATCGCCAGCGTCTCGGATTCGCGGACCTCGAAGGACAGCGTTTCGTTCGCCTTCACCACGCGGGTTTCCCCCGAGCCGCCGAAAAGCGCGTTGGCGGCCACCTGATAGTACTTCCTCAGATTGCCGACCTTCAGAACGGTTTCGCCCGGAATGGTTGGCTCCGCGCGTCCCTCTTCCACGATCGGCGCGTCCCAGTCGATCTCCTTCCAGCGGAGGCAGCGGCTCTCGTGTCGCTCGTCGTCCGGCACCAGGTCCATCGGAATGTCCCCGGAGTCGCATTTGCCCTTTTCGAAGTAATCGCAGCGGGGGCCGAAATTGCACCCGTCGGGGCGCTCGTGGGGAAGCGGAAAGTTGCCGGGAATCGCCTTGAGCGGGCGCGCGTTCTTGTCGGCTCCCGGCAGCGGAATCGAGCGGAACAGGGCCTGCGTGTAGGGGTGGCGCATCTTGTCGAACACGTCCCCGATGGATCCGGTCTCCACCGCCTCGCCCGAATACATCACGCAAATGCGGTCGCAGGTCTCGAGAACGAGGCCCAGATTGTGCGAGATGAAGAGCATCGACGTGCCGTATTTCTTGCCGAGATCCTTGACCAATTCGACGACGGCCGCCTCGACGGTCACATCGAGAGCCGTGGTCGGCTCGTCGAGGATCAGGAGCGAGGGATTCGCCATCAACGCCATGGCGATGACGATGCGCTGCTGCTGTCCCCCCGAAAGCTGGTGGGGATAGGATTTGAGGATCCGCTCGGGGTCGGGAAGCTTCACGTCGGTGACCACCTCGAGGGCGCGGGCGTATGCCTCCTTTTCGCCGACGCCCTCGTGGATTTTCGGAACCTCCATCAGCTGGCGGGCGATCTTGATCGCCGGATTCAGCGAGGCCATCGGCTCCTGGTAGATCATCGCGATCTCGGAGCCCCGGATGTCGCGCAATTCCTCGGGCGACATGCTGTTGAGGTCGCGCCCCTTGAATTTGATGTTGCCGCCGACGATGCGGCCGTTCACGCCGAGATCCTGCATCACGCCGAGCGCGACCGTGGACTTGCCGCAGCCGGATTCGCCGACGAGGCCCATGGCCTCTCCCGGACGCACGGTGCAGGAGAAATCCATCACCGCCGGAATCTCGCGCAGTCGGGTGAAAAAGGAGATGGAGAGTTTCTCGATTTCCAGGATCGGCCCGTCGTAATCGGGCAGGTGACCCTTGCGGACTGGGCGCGCTTCGGCGTCGGTGGAACTCATTTTCGATCTCCGAATCTTTGTTGGGACGCGCCGGGAACGACGCCGCGGAATTGGTGGCGGGATTTGGCCCGGAGCGGTCTGGCCACACGCCGGGCGGCGTTGGAGGAACCCGCGGCCCGCGCGGGCGCGAATCTCCGGACGCCCGCCGCGCCGTGGGCCGTGGCTTGGACGCGCATCCTCAGTCCCTCAGGCTTTCCTCGCGCAGGCCGTCGGCGAGCAGATTCAAGCCGAGGACGAGGCTGAGAAGCGCGAAGGCCGGGGGAAGCGCGGGGTGGAGGTAGATCGTCAGGAGCTTGCGTCCCTCGTTGATCGTCGACCCCCAATCCGGGCTTTCCGGCGGAAGGCCGAGGCCGAAGAATCCGAGGGTGCCAAGCAGGATCGTGGTGTATCCGATGCGGAGGCAGAAATCGACGATCAGCGGACCGCGGGCGTTCGGCAGGATCTCCCAGAGCATGATGTACCAGGTGCCCTCCCCGCGGGTCTGCCCGGCCGCGACGTAATCGCGCGTCTTGATGTCGAGCGTGAGGCCGCGGACGATCCTGAACACGGTGGGCGCGTTGACGAACACCACGCTGACGAACACCACGAGGATGCCGCCGGGCACGTCGAACAGGTCGAGCGCCTCCGGCCAGACCGAAACCTTCGTCCCCTTGTCGGATATGAGGGACAGATACACCCAACCCATCGAACCGAGGACGCCGATCAGCAGCCAGGTTCTGAAGGCCGGGCGCGTGTGGTAGCGCGAATTCAACAGGACGCAGGCGAACACCAGCGGGAACACGAACAGAACCGTGGCCATGTAGTTGGGGATGCCCGTCTCCACGATCTCCGGAGTGACCAGAAGGTAGAACAGCAGGATGACCGGGAATGCGAGGATCAGGTTCGCGACGAAGGTCAGGACCGTGTCCAGCCTTCCTCCGTGATAGCCCGCCGGCAGTCCGAGCGTGATGCCGACCATGAAGGCGAAGACGGTCGCCAGAGGCGCGATCTGCACCACGATCCAAGCCCCCGTCACCATGCGGCTGAACACGTCGCGGGCGAGGTTGTCGCCCCCGAGGAGGTAATGGGGGTAGCCGCCGTCCCCGGCTCTGGAGAGGGGCGTGCCGGGAACCTTGTTCTTCATTCCCGAAACCTGGGCGAGCGGGTCGTGGGTCTGGATCAGATCGAACGCTCCGAAGACGCCCGCGAACACCCAGAACATCACCAGGCCGAAGCCGATCATGCCGATGGTCGAATCGAAGAGCTTGCCGTAGAGCCCGGTGCGGCGCTTGGTCGCGATCGAAACCGCGAAGAGCGCCGCGAGGGCGACCCAGACCGGTATGAAGCGGTTGCTCATGGCCCCGATGATCCCGGCCTCCCGCTCCATCAGCGCGCCGACCGCGAGATAGGCCACCGCAACCGCGATCAGGCCGATGCCCGACCAGCGGATGCCGGAGTCCGCGATCCCGACGATCCCGCCTGGCCCCTCGGCCGCGACGACGTCCCGCGGAGCGGCGCCGGGAACGAGGGACAACGCGAGCCGCGCCACGATCAGGATTGCGAAGGCGGCGGCGAGGATGATCAGGATCGGGTTCAGGATGACGCCGAGCGATCCGGTCCAAGTGAGTTCTTGCATTGGGATACCTCAGCTCACACTGATGCGGGGATTGAGATAGACGTAGCCGATGTCCGAGATCAGCTGCGTGATCAGGACGACGAACACCGAGACGACCGAAACCCCGAGAAGGAGTTCGATGTCGTTGTTGCCCGCCGCCTGCACCAGCGCCCAGCCGAAGCCCTTGTAGTTGAACAGCGTCTCCACGATGACCACGCCGTTCAACAGCCAGGGGAACTGGAGCATGATCACGGTGAAGGGCGCGATGAGCGCGTTCCTCAGGGCGTGGCGGATGACGATCATTCCGAAGCTGACGCCCTTGAGCCTGGCGGTCCGGATGTATTGGGCGATCATGACCTCGGCCATCGAGGCCCGCGTCATCCGCGCGATGTAGCCCATTCCGTAGAGGGCGATGGTCACCACGGGCAGGAGGAAATTCTCGAATGTCGCGTTGTCCATCGCGGCGGTCGCGGTGCCCTTGAACCATCTGAGGCCGCCCGCCGTGGAGGCGAATATGGCGATGAAGATGACGCCGGAGACGTATTCGGGTGTCGCCGTGGTTGTGATGGAAAAGGTGGACAGAGTCCGGTCGGCCTTGGAGCCTTCGCGCATCCCGGCGGCCACGCCGACCAGGAGCGCGCCGGGCACCATCAGGAGCATCACCCAGAACATCAGCTTTCCGGTCAGCCCGAGGCGGGTGGCGATGATCGGCCCCACGTCGTCCTGGAACACCGTGGAACGGCCCCAATCGCCCTGGATGATGCCGCAGAAGCGTCTTTGGCTTTCGACCTCGGCGAGCGTGACCGCGCCCCGCCAGCAGCGGCCGGTCGCGGTTCCCGCGTCCGCGTCCACGGTGACCCAGCCGGGCGCGACGCCGAGCCACCTCCCGTATTGCACCGGAAGGAGGTCGAGATGGCCGCGCTTGTCGAGCCAGCTTTCGACCTGGGCGTCGGTCATCCGGTTGTTGCCCTGGCTCTTCGCGAGCTTCTCGAGGTTCGGGTAGAGGTTCGTCAGGAAGAACACGACGAACGTCAGGCAGAGCGCCGTCAGCAGCATCACGCCGATGCGCCGGATTAGGAAGAGTCCCATGGATCCCCTGTCGTTTTGGCGGCGGCGTTGTTTTTTTTATGTCCGCCGACGCTGGAGAAGGGGCGCGCGGGAAGGTTCCCGCGCGCCGCCGGTGGTCCGATCAGGCGGCGAGGCCCAGCTTGTAGGCGTGGATCTCGAACGTCGGGTGCATCTCCGCGCCGACCACGTTCTCGGTGTAGTGGCGGTAGAGCGGGCGCCAGTACGGCTGGATGACGACGCCCTCGTCGCGCATGATCCGCTCGATGTCGGCCATGATCTTGCGGCGGTCGTCCGCGTCGGCGATGGACAGGGCCTGGGTGAGCTTCCTGTCGAACTCCGAGTTGGAGAAGCCGGACTCGTTCCAGGCCTCGCCGGAGCGGTAGGCGAGGGCGAGCACCTGGACGCCGAGGGGCCGCTGGTTCCAGTTCGTGGACGAGAAGGGGTACTTGTCCCAGTCGTTCCAGAAGGTGGACCCCGGCAGGATGGTGCGCTTCACCTTGATTCCGGCGTCGCGCAGCTGGGCCGCGACGGCGTCGGTGGTGTTCTTGCGCCAATCGTCGTCGATGGAGATGATCTCGTGCTCGAAGTCGGCCATGCCGGCCTCCTCGATCATCCTCAGCGCCCTGGCCGGGTCGTAGGGGGCGGGACCGATGTCGGCGTATTCCGGGTGAACCGGGCAGACGTGGTGGTTTTCGGCGACGGTGCCGCGCCCGGAGTGGCCGAGTTCGAGCAGCACGGAATTGTCGCAGGCCATGGCGAGGGCCCTGCGGACCTCGGCCTTCTCGTAGGGCCTGATGCCGTCGACCACGGCCGACTGGTTCGGGCGGATGACGATGGTGTTGGCGGTGATGACCTCGGACCGGATCCATCCGATGGAGTCCATCACGTCGATGAAGTCGCCGACGGTCTCGTAGAACATCTCGACTTCTTCGGATTCGGCGGCGGAGACCCAGGCGGCGGGGTCGGTGCCGTAGTCGATGTACTCGATGCGGTCGAGGTGGGGGCCGCCGTAGACCTTGGTTCCCCACCAGTCGTGTCCGGTGTTGCGCTCCATCACGGATTTCACGCCGACCGTGTGTTCGGTCACCCTGTAGGGTCCGGTGCCGACGGCGTTCATGGTGTCGGACGGATCGTAGGAACTGTGCACGACGGCGGCCGGGTAGTCGGCCATGCCCACGATGATGGTGATGTCCGGGTTGGGCAGCCTGAGGACGACGGTGTGGTCGTCGACCACGTTGATGGCCCCGGCCTTGGCCTGGCCGGTGCCCTCGTCGATCAGCGTGGCCATGCGGCCGGCCATGGAGTTGCCTTCCGCGGACTTGTCGCACCAGCGCCGGAGGTTGAACGCCACGTCTTCGGCGGTGAAGTCGTCGCCGTTGTTCCACTTCACGCCCGGGCGGACGCGGAGGGTGTACTCGGTGGCGTCGCTGTTGACGTCCCAATCTTCGAGCAGCATGCCGCGGATGGACCCGTCGGCGTTGTACTCCACGAGGTACTCGAGGTGGCCACGGGTGGCGTTGGCGATCTGGGACCAGTCGTAGGTCCGGGGATCCTTCAGCGCGCGGACCTCCATCTGGATGCGGAGGGTGCCGCCCTTGCGGGCGCGGGTCGCGGCCTGGACCGGCTGGGCGGCGCCGAGCAGCCCGTAGGCGGCGCCGGCGGAAACGCCGAGGGCGGTGGCGCGGGTCATGAATTCGCGGCGGGACAGTTTCCCGTCCTTGCATTCCGCGGCGTACATTTCCGCCGCGGGGTGGATGCGGTTGGTGGCGGTCATTGCTTTCTCCCTGTGACCATGGTGGAGGTCCGGCCGGCGAAGGCCCGCCCCCGTTTTTCGAACACGCTCCCGGTACGCGTCCGCCTCGCGGCCTCCGGCGCACCGTGGGCGGTGGCGCGGAGCCGTGAACGTCCGGAATCGGATGCTGGCGTACGAAAAAGCGACATCGGGGTGGAATAAAAACGACATTTCGCGGGACCGCAACCGATTCGCCGCGGAATCCCGCGGTCTCCGAGCCCGTTGCGGTTTATTGACGCCGATTCGCGCCGATTCGCGGCGAAGGGCGAGCGGCGTGGAGGCGTGGGCTTCCCGGGTGGGTCGGCGGTGCGTGGATTTCGGGCGCCATCCGATTCGCGCCGCGGGTCTCCGGGCGTGGGATGACGCCACGGTGTTCCCGCGCGTGACCGGAAACCACTCATCAGCCGCGGACTCCGACGGGGGTGGACGACGCGGGGACGAATTCCGGTCGATGTCCACGTCGCGCCAAGCGCGGCTCCCGGATCGCGCGGAGGCGGCGAATGGTCGGATACGGAGGGCGCCCCGCGTTCCGGGTCTTCGCGGAGGGTCCGGGCGGCGGACGCATGTTCCGACGGGGTGGCGGCCTCCCGAAATCCGCCGCGTCCACCGACCATGCCGCGAATCCACACACCCGTGATTCAATCCGGCCCGGCGAGGGAAGGCGTCGGGGAGTACGGTGTTCGGATCGACGATGAGGGCGTTGCGGAGGGGCCGGGACGCACCGCCGGGCCGTGGATCCCGCCTGCGCGCTCCGACCGCGCGCCACTGTCAACGGGAGATGTGGTGGACCGGCGGAGCGGCTCGTGGCGAAGCGGTCGCATCGGAGTGGAGCCGCCTGAATGGTGTTCGATACCGCCGGGGAGAGAGGGGTTCGCCGAGGTCCACGGAACTCGTCGCAACCACCATCCAGGCCGCTTTCCGGGCTTGGCCTCGCCCGTTCAAATTCGCCGCCGCGTGGCTTGATCCGCCTTCTTGCCCGGGTGTTCCCTCGTTCCCCGGGTGTCCAATCGCGCGGGAGGCGGAGGATTCGCGTCGATGGGAACCGAGGACGGCCGCTCGATGCCGTTTCAGGCCCGGTCGAGCATCCCGCGGATGCCTTCGCGCTCGGAGAGCGGGATGCGCGCGCCTTCGATTTCGAAGCGGTGGATCATGTCGCGACCCCCGCGGGGGTGAGCCAGGAGGGTCGCGTCGAATCGACCCCGGCCGAGCGGATTCGCGCCGGTCCGGGACACGCGACGCCGCTTCGACGGTGGAACCGGCCGCATCACTTCCAAGGCGCCTCCGCCGTTTCATCCGAGTTGAGAACCTCGGTCAGCCGAACGATGTCGTTTCCGGCATCGTCAAGCATCTCGCGGATGCCCTTGCGCTCGGAGAGCAGGATGTTCACGCCTTCGATTTCGATGTTGTAGAACATGTCGCGACCCTGGCGGGTGTGCAGCAGAAGGGTCACGTCGAATGGATCCCAGCCGCGCAAATTCGCGCTGGTCCGGACCTCGTAGCGCTGCTTCGACAGTGGAATCAGTTGCCTCACCTCCAGGGTGGCGCCGATGATCGATTTGAACAGCTGGCCGTATTTGCGCGACACGAAGGAGACGAACGCGTCCGAGTATTCCTGAAACTGTTCGTCCGTCGCGTCGACGCCCCTGCCGAGCGCTCCGCGGGAGATGTACTCGACGTCGCCGTATTTCCGCATGATCGTCTCGAAGATGGTGTAGAGCTCATCGCCCCGCGCGCCCGTGTCGATGGCCGACTGGATTTCGTACAGCACTTCGTTGGCCAAATCCGATGCCTCGGACTGGGTGAGGGCGCGGGAGGTTCCGGGAAACCCGGCCGCGGCGACAGATCCCGCCGCCAGAATGAATCCTCGTCTGTTCATGGCTGACTTCCGTGACGTGTGAAATGGCGGACCCATATACGCCGAACCCGTCCTTGGACGCAAGCGTTTACATCGTGGCGGAATTCAATTTCCCGTGATTGCGGAGCAACGCGCGCCCATGACCGACGCGGCCGAGTGGGGGCGGGTGGACGGACGGTCCCGCCCAGCGCGCCGACGCCGGCCGACCCTGAATCCGGGCGGTGGGTGGGAACTTGGAGGGCGGTGTCCGTTCCGCGCGTTTCGAACGGCGTCCGGCGGGAGTGGAGCGACCCGTTACGCGCAAACCGGGCGGCTGAGGCGATGGAGCGGCGCAGCCTTGGCGCCGGGAATCCCGCCGGGCGGTCTTCGGGAGACGCCACGTCCACGTCACGGGAGTGGCCCCGCGCGGCCTTCATGACTTCATGGCGGGGCGGACGTCGTCGCGCGATTACCGGAGGGAGGCTCCATTGCCGGATTTTTCCTCTGATCAACATATCGGGCCGACCCCGGCATACGCCACATGACCACCGCCGCGCCGCGCCGGATGCCTTCGGCACGAGGGATGCCATGCCCTGGCCTCCGCTTCGCGGCGACGAATCCATGGTAGCAAGACGGAGCGCCGCTTCGCCAACACGTAGCGGCAGAACGGGGAGGGACGCCGGCTCGGCGGGAAGATATCCTCATTGGTGAATTGATCCGCGCCCGTCGGAAATTCAGGCGAATTCCGCCGCCAAATCATCAAGCACCGCGGCTTCGCTTTCGCGCCGCGCGCGTCCGCCCGGCCCGCGGCGGCGGTCGGTTCGCGGGAACGCCAAGCCGCCGCTTCCGTGGTCAGGCGTTCGGAATGTGGCGGCGGGGGACGGAGGATCCCTCTCGAAGGTCAATTAATTCCGTGCCGGCGCGTCTCTTTCCCGCGCGCCTGATTCCGCCGCCGCCCGTTCAATCCGTTCATGCGGACCGCCGTCGCGCGCGACGCTTTCCGTTGCGGTTCGCGGCGGCGTGGAATAGGCGTGCGCCCATGACCGCTTCACCATTGGACAGCGCGATTTTCCGCGGCCTCCTGCGCGATGGAGAACTCGCGCCGCTGTTTTCCGACACGGCGGTGGTTCGCGCCTTTCTGATCGTCGAGGGGGCGTTGGCGAAGGCGCAGGGGAAGGTCGGCCTGATCCCCGAGACCGCCGCCGCGTTCATATCGCGCGCCGCGTCGGAGGTGCGGATCGACCCCGCCGAGCTGTCGGACGGAGCGGCGGGATCGATGGTGCCGATCCCGGCGCTGGTCGAGGCTTTCCGCGGGGCGGTCAAGGCGCCGGAGCACGCGGCGTTCATTCACTGGGGAGCCACCAGTCAGGATATCTGGGACACCGGACTTGTTTTGCGTTTGCGGAGGGTCGCCGACATTCTCTCGGGGCGGATCCGCGAGGCCGCCAAGGCGGCGGGGGAATTGGCGGAGCGTCACGCCGATCTTCCAATGGCGGGACGGACATACGGACAGATCGCGACGCCGACGACCTTCGGCGCCGTGGTGGCCAACTGGGGAGCGCCTCACATTCGCCACATCGGGCGTCTCGACGCGCTGTCGCCGGATCTTCTCGCGGTCAGTTTGTCGGGCGCCGCCGGAACCCTGTCCGCGATGGACGGGATGGGGCCGGAGGTGCGGTCCATCATGGCGGAGGAATTGCGGCTGACCGACCCGGGGGGCACGTGGCATGCCCGCCGCGAAGGTCCGGGAGCCTTCGCCGGATGGGCGGCGGGAGTCGCCGGGACGCTCGGCAAAATGGCGGAGGATCTTCTCTTGCTGACGCAATCCGGAATCGGCGAGGTGAAGCTCGGTGAAACCGGCGGATCCTCGACGATGCCGCAAAAGGCGAATCCGGTCGGGCCAACCGTGATCCTCGCCATGTCGCGCCGCGCGATGAGCCAGGCTTCCTTTCTCCAAGCGGCGTCGATCCACCGCCAGGAGCGCGACGGCGCGGCGTGGATGATGGAATGGATGGCCATTCCGGAAATGTGTCTCGCCCTCGGACGGGCGCTCAGAATGAGCGTCGATGTCCTGACCACGCTCGAACCCGTGCCTGCCGCGATGGAGCGGGGGCTCGACCCCGAAGGCCTCGGCCTGATTCACGCCGAGGCTCTGTCCTTCGGACTCGCGGCGATGATGCCGCGTCCGAAAGCGAAGGACGCGGTCGAACTCATCGCGCGTCGCGCCGTCGCGGAGGGGAGGCGGCTTTTCGACCTCGCTTCGGAATCATGGCCCGACCTTCCCCTCGACGACATCTTCGACGCGGCGCGTGGAACGGGGACGGCCGGGGACGAGGCCCGCGCTTTCGCCGAGGCGGCGCGCGCGCTTTGAATTCGGCGGCGGGGAGGGAAAGGCAAACCCGTCGGAGGTTCGAAGCGACGGGCGAGGTTTCGACCTGTCTCGAATTTCGGATGGAGGGTCCGTCGCCGCGGAAATCGGCCACCGGCGGCGCGTGGCGTGGAGGAAACGAGCGGACGGATAATCTTGGCCCCAATCGGCAATTGAACTTGCGCTCCGGCCGGAGCCGATGTTGTTTCCCGGAAAAAGGAAATGCTCGATGACGACTGTCAGGGCGGCCGTGTGCCGAGCCTTCGGCGCTCCGCTGGAGATCGAAAACGTGGTCCTGCGCGATCCCCGGGACGGAGAGGTCCGGGTGCGCATCTCGGCCTGCGCGGTTTGTCATTCCGACATTTCCTACGCCGACGGGGCCTGGGGCGGCGAATTGCCGGCCGTGTATGGCCACGAGGCGGCGGGCGTCGTCGAGGCGGTGGGCCCCGGGGCGGCGAAGTTCGAACCGGGAGACCGCGTCGTCGTGACGCTGATCCGCGCGTGCGGTCATTGCGAAGCCTGCCGGACTGGCAATCCTACGATTTGTTTCACGGAGCCTGGGGATCCGGCGGGTCCGATCTCCAGCGATGGAACCCCGGTGGTGCGGGCGATGAACTGCGGGGCGTTCGCGGAAGCGGTTGTCGTGGACCAAAGCCAAATCGTTGAAATTCCCGCCGACATGCCGATGGACGTGGCTTCGTTGCTGGCCTGCGGCGTGATAACGGGAATCGGAGCGGCGGTGAACACCGCCGCGGTTCGCCCGGGTCAAAGCGTCGTCGTGATCGGCGCCGGCGGAGTCGGCCTGAACGCGATCCAAGGCGCCCGGATCGCCGGCGCGTCGCGAATCGTCGCGATGGACACGGTTCCGGACAAACTCGAGGTCGCGAAGGAATTCGGGGCCACGGACGGGGTTTCCGTCAATTCGGAAAAGCCCTGGAGGGAGGTTCTCAGGATCACCGGAGGAGGCGCCCACGCCTGCATCGTCACGGTTGGCGCGATTCCGGCTTACAATCTCGCGCCGAGATTGCTCCGGCCCGGGGGGACGATGGTCATGGCGGGAATGCCCCATTCGGGGGACATGGCGGAGTATGAGCCGGCGATCGTGGCCTACACGAGACAGGGATTCCGGGGCACCAAGATGGGCGACGTGGTGATCCAGAGGGACATCCCTTGGATGGTCGACCTGTATCGGCAAGGGCGGCTGAAGCTCGACGAGTTGATCTCCGGCCGTTGGACCCTCGACCGGATCAACGAGGCGATCGCCGACACCAAGTCCGGCGCGGCCCGGCGCAACGTGATCCTCTTCGACTGAGGCCGCCCCACCGGGGGCCCGCGGGGTGGCCGAAACGTACTTGAATGGCCCGGGGTGGACGGAGGAATCATCTTTTTTGGCGGCGCGGCCGGCTGTCTTCGATGACCCGCGCGGGCGCCGGGATCCGGATCCGTTCGCGTGGAAAATTGGCCGCCCGTCGGGAATTCGCTCCACGCGATGCCTCTTCTTCTCGACCGGCGCATCGGCTTCGTCCCCGGCGCGTCGTTGGGAATGTTTGACGGTCTCCCGGGACGGCCCGACCGAATCGGCTGTTCACCCAACGGATTGGAATGGCGGCATGATTCGCGCCTGGGGATCGCCGTTTTCGGAGCCGCCGATGGAATTCGACCGAAAGCGTGGCGATGGCCGCCGCGAACGTCGTCGCGGGGTGGCGGCCGCCGAATTCGCGTCATGCGGAGCGGCATTATTCGGTCGGGGTAGGGAGGCGTGGCCGATGGAGGCGCGTGTTGGCCACTTGGGCGGAATTCCGCCCGAACGAAGTCCCCGCGCCTTTCCGGAGTCCCGGTTTCTGGACGGGCGGAACCGCGGGACGGCGCGTCCGGCCGGCGTGGCGAACGGGTCGATCCGACGTGGCAAGTGCCGGAACCGTCGCCGATGCGTTCGAATCGCATGGATCAGTCGTTCTTCGGCGGAGACACTTTTCCGGCGCGTTTTTCGAGGAACGCCCGAAGGCGTCCTTTGGCCTCGTCCGTGGTGGAGGCGAGGGTGGCCATCAGCGATTCGGTGAACAGTCCGTCCTCGGCGGACATGTCGCGGATCCGGGGCAGGGCGTTCAGAACCGCCCAGTTCGACATTTCGGCGTTCGCGGCCATCCGCGTCGCGAGATCCATCGCTTTGTCGAACGCCGCGTCCGCGTCCGCCAAATAGGACACGCCTCCCCAACCCTCCATCTCCGCGGCGGAGACGGTTCTGCCGGTCAGCATCATGTCGGCCATGCGGGCGGACCCGATCAGTCGGGCGATCCTCACGGATCCGCCGCCCCCGACGAATATGCCGCGCTGGCCCTCCGGAAGGCCGAAGAACGCCGTCGGGTCGGCGACCCTGATGTGCGTCGAGGCCGCGAGTTCGAAGCCACCGCCGACGACGGCGCCTTGAAGCGCGGAAACGAACGGTATCGATCCCCGCTCGATAATGTCGAATGCGCGGTGCCAGCGGCGGGAGCCCCTGACCTGCTCCATGGGCGATTTCTCGACGTGTTCGCCGAGGTCCAGGCCGGAGCAAAAGTGCGTTCCGTCACCCCAGAGGACGGCGGACTTCGCTTCGTCCGCGGCGCGGGACGCGGCTTCGGCGATGGCCTCGACAACGCGGTCGCTGATCGCGTTGCGCTTTTCGGGACGCCGCAGTCCGAGAACGGCGACTTCGCCTTCCAACTCGTAGCTGACGGGGGATTGGGACATGCTTCCTCGGGAACTTTGTCAACGC
>JANQKA010000414.1 GCA_028281405.1 Hasllibacter sp.
GCGCGGGGGCAAGCGCTCATACCGGCGCGCGGGGGCAAGCGCTCATACCGGCGCGCGGGGGCAAGCGCTCATACCGGCGCTCAGGTGAAAGCGCTCATAAAAGGTGGGAAAACACGTCCCGGCTGACGCCGCCCGCGTAAAACGGCACACCGTCCTCCGGCGCGAGGCGGCCTTCGGCCACGCGGGCGCCGACCTCCGACAGCGCGAACCGAGTCACGGAAGGCAGATCGAGCGTCCGCGCTTCCGTCATGGAAACCCAGCGGAGATGGCTCAATTCGTCGCTGGCTTCGGAAAAATCGTCGGGGTCGCCGGAGATCGCGGCGGCGTCCACGAGGAAGAAGCGCGCGTCGAAACGCCGGGGCGGGCCGGGCGGGGTGATCGCGCGGAAGACGAAGTTGAGTCCGCCGGCGTCGGGACGGTGCCCCCCGCGCGAGAAGCGGGACCATTCGCCCGGAGCCCGCGTCATTTGGCCGGGGACCGACAGGCGGAGGCCCGTTTCCTCCCAAACTTCGCGGATCGCGGCGGCGAGGAGCGGCGGCGCGCTTCCCGGGGGCGCGTCGCGCTCGAGGCGGCGGCGGCAGACGGGATCGATCTGGTCGACGAGGCCGAAATCCGGCGCGTCCTCCACCGGATCGACCCGCCCACCGGGGAACACGAATTTCGACGGCATGAACACCGCGTCCCGCCCCCGCTGGCCGAACAGGAGATGCGGCTCTCCCTTGATTCTCCTCAGAAGGATCACCGTCGCGGCGTCGCGGACGGGCACGTCATCCCGTAGTGGTTTCCCGCTTGTCACGGTCGGCGAACCCTCCCCGCGCTCCGGCCCTGGTCAAGACCGAAGCCGTGCATGCGCTTGGCCCATTGGATGCCGACGATCGTTCCCTTGAGCCGCGGAAGGAGCCAGAGCGACAGCGCGACGCAACCGGCGGAAAACACAACCGTCAAGACCAGGGGATCCGGGCGCCAAAGCGTGAAGGACGCCAGGAGGAGCGGAGCCATCAGGTGCCCAACGATCAGGATCGCGAGGTACGCCGGGCCGTCGTCGGCGCGGTGGTGATGCAGCGCTTCCCCGCAGGAGGGGCAGGCGTCGCGGACCTTCAGGTATCCGCCCATCATCGGGGCGGAGCCGCAGTTCGGGCAAAGTCTCCGCCAGCCGCGGAGCATCGCGGGTTTCATCGGACGGTCTTCGATTTCGGCCGCGCCGCGGTCCTGTGCGCTCATGGGTCCGCTCCGTTGGAATCCGGAGGTCGTGTAGCGGTTTCGCGTTCCGATGTCAGGGAGGGCATTCCACAGAAGATCGCCGCGAAGCTTGAACCGCGTGATCATCGTGAGCGGGCGGGTGGAGGTCCGGGCGGAAGTCGCGCGTCGGTCCCGCCGATTTGAACGGAGCGCCGGCGGTTTTAATGGAATCGGAGGTGCGGGCCGCGTGAAGAACAACGCGAATCGTTGGAGTACGCCGACCATCGCGTCGGCCGATGTGGTGTTCACACCCAGGTCGCCGGCGCTCCGGGCGATCCCGACGGTCGGGGGCCTCCCGCGGAGGGGAGCGGCCACCAATATCGCGCCGCTCGGCGGGGAAAGGGCGCGGGCGGCGCGAAGAAGTGGCGGGCGGGGCGAAGAAGTGGCGGGCGGGGCGAAGAAGTGGCGGGCGGCGCGAAGAAGTGGCGGGCGGGGCGAAGAAGTGGCGGGCGGCGCGAGGAAGTGGCGGGCGGCGCGAGGAAGTGGCGGGCG